>RDZP01000202.1 GCA_004294005.1 Cytophagia bacterium | reverse complement strand
GTTTGATACTTTTTATGTCATTGTTGAGTATAAAAGAGCCTCGTTTGATACTTTTTATGTCATTGTTGAGTATAAAAGAGCCTCGTTTGATACTTTTTATGTCATTGCTGAGTATAAAAACCTCAAAATAGACTTTTATAGTTATTGATAAGACAAATATTTTATTTTAATACATTAATCCAACCTTTGCATTTAATTCCTTTTGGAGAAGTAAGAAGATAATAATATACGCCATTGTCTATATCTTCTCCCCAATCATTTTTATAGTTATCAGTTTTGAATATTAAACCTCCCCAACGGGTATAAATTTCTAATTGATAACCTATTCTATCAGGCAAGAAAAATACATCATTTTTGCCGTCTTTATTAGGAGTTATTACGTTAGGCGGTGGAATTAAATTGTTTTCTATTTCAAATGTCATTACTTTTGTATCTTGACAATTACCATTTCTTACTACTAAAGTGAGTGTATAAATACCTGCCTGCGTAAATTCATAAGGTTGTGGGTTTTGTTGATTGAATACTACACCATTGCTAATTGTCCACGTGAAATTAGTACCACCTCTTGATAGATTATTGATAACCATTAGCATAGGTTTTGCACAATCTGTTGAAAAGTCTAACTCAAAATCGGCAAGAACATTAGGCAAAACTTCAACTAAAACACTTTTCTGGGCTTGACAACCATCTCCGTCAGTAGCATTGACCGTATAAGTGGTAGTGCGTGTAGGTGATGCGATAGGATTTGGTATTGAATTGCTACTTAATCCAGCAGAAGGAGTCCATACCAAACCTGCTAAATTAGCATTGCCCGTAACATTGAGTTGTGTATTTTGTCCTTGACAAAGTTGTACGGGTGGGCTAACCATCAATTCTAAATCTTTGATAGTAAATGGTTTTGTTTTAGTAAGTGTTTCAGGGCATTGTCCTGCTCTTGTAACTGTAAAAGTAACTGTATAGTTACCTAATGCAGATAAATTGAGATTCACTAATGTTTGATTATTAAAAGTTCCACCACCATTGCTCACTATAAAACTCCACGAACTAACTTTCAAACCTGTTGTATCATACCGTAAACGTATAGAAGCAGGCGTACAAAAAGTTCCACTTGGAAGATTGGCAGGATTGAGAATATCAAAATCATCACGAAGCGGAGGCACTACATTTACAACGAAATTTTTTCGTACTTCACAACCATTGTTATCTATCGCTAATAATTGATAAGTAGTAGTAGCTGATGGCGTAGCAATTGGATTCACAATGCTTGGATTATTAAGTCCTATTGTAGGTGTCCACTGAAACGTAAAAGGATTAGAAGAGGTAAGGGTGGCATTTAATTGTGCTGATTGACTATTACAAATAGTTGTTTCTTCGTTTTGGTCTGATGTGATTTTAGAAACTCTGAATATTTTAGTAACGACTTGTGTTCCAAGACAACTAACAGGATTAGAGGCAGTCAATTCGACTGTGTAATCGGCTGAAGTAGGAAAATTGAAACTAAAATTAGCCGTATTGCTTACTATTACGCCATTCACTTTCCATTCAAAGTTAGTTGCACCTACTCC
>RDZP01000120.1 GCA_004294005.1 Cytophagia bacterium | reverse complement strand
TAAAATTTTAGAAAAGTAAAAAATCCGTTCAAATCCGTAAAATCCGCGTTATCCGCGTGCCTCCTGCTATAAATTTCCGTATAAAGTTTAGTAGAACCAGATATTTTTTATTAGACTCGATAATATCTCAAAAGAAAAATGGTTGTATTAAAAAAATGCAACCATTTTTTAACAATCAATTTATTTTTACGTTATAAACAAATGACATTATAAACAAATAACATTTTCTTATTTTTTATGGAAAAAACATTTATCAAAGAAAAATATTTAAGGTATATCGGAATAATAATCGTTGGTATGATTTATCCATTAATTATCACCATTACAGATTCGCCTTATTACGTGAGTATGCTTTTTTGCATTTTTTATACATTTTTATCTTGGAACACAGCCTATTATATTGTGTGTTTTTTAAGAAAAAAATTTGGAGGTTCTTATCAAACCAAAAAAAGATTGATGTATGAAATACCGCTCATTATTATTTCTATGTTTTTGATTAATATTGTTTTGGCTTATTTTATAGATATTTATATCATTGGTTGCGATTTTAATTGGGCGGTAAGGTGGAGAATACCTATTTTGGCTGTTGTTTTTTCTTTGTGTATTGTTTCTGTCTATGAATCTGTGTATATTTATCATCAATTGCAGGCGAGTATTTTAGAATCCCAAAAGTTTCAAACAGAGAATATAAAATCTCAATTTGAAGTCCTTAAAAATCAAATTGACCCACATTTTTTATTTAATAGTTTGAATACATTGGCAAGTATTATCGAGGAAAATAAATATATTGCCATTAATTTTGCGGAAAAACTTTCACAAGTATATCGTTATATTCTCCAAAATAAAGACAAAGAATTGATAGATTTAGCAACAGAATTAGAATTTGTTAATTCGTATATTTTTTTATTAAAAATTCGTTTTGAAAATAAATTAATAGCAAATTTTAATGTAGATGAAAAATATTATCAAACTTTTGTGCCACCTTTGAGCCTACAAATTTTAGTCGAAAATGCTATCAAACATAATATTCTGTCATCAGCAAAACCTTTGCAAATTGATATTTATATTAATGAAAATACACACATCACAATCAAAAATAATTTACAGCCTAAAAATATTTTACCTTCTTTATCACATAAAATTGGTTTGGATAATATTATCAAAAGATACGAATATTTAACAAAAAAAAGCGTGCAAATTACCAAAACAAATGAAATTTTTGAAGTAAATTTACCTTTAATTAAAATATGAAAATACTAATAGTAGAAGATGAGCTGCCTGCATCTCGTAGATTGGTAAAAATTTTGAAAGAAATATTACCAAATTGTGAAATTTTGGACACCATAGACAGCGTGAGCGAAGCAATAGAAAAAATCCCCAATTATTTACAAATTGACTTAATTTTGATGGATATTCAGTTGGCAGATGGATTGAGTTTTGATATTTTTGAACATATCAACATCAATTTCCCTATTATTTTCACTACTGCTTATGACGAATATGCACTCAAAGCCTTCAAAGTTAATAGTATTGATTATTTATTGAAACCTATCGATAAAAATGAATTAGAAAAAAGTATAGAAAAATTAGCATTTTTTAAACAACCTATTTCAATACAAAATATTTTAAAACAAATTCAAATCGAAAAAAAAGAATATAAAACAAGATTTTTGGTCAAATTAGGTGAAAAATTAATTTTTGTTCCTATTCAAGAAATTGCTTATTTTAAAGCAGATGAAAAAATTGTTTGTTTGCATACATTGGAAAATAAAAAATATTTTGTCGATTATTCCTTAGATGATTTAGAAAATATATTAAATCCAAATGATTTTTTTCGCCTCAATAGACAATTTATCACACAAATAAGTGCTATCAAAAACATTCACACTTATTTTAATGGAAAATTAAAAATTGAACTTTCACCAACAACAGATGTAGAAGTATTGATTAGCAGAGAGAAAAATGCTATTTTCAAAGAATGGTTAGGTAAATAAGAAAATATTTACAAAAAAAGTAATTTATACAATTATTTAGGAAAAATATATAAGACTTTTTAAAAAATTTGTCTTAATTTTGCACTATATCGAAAATATAATTTTATAAAATAAATTATATTCTATCTTAAAAACAACTATGCAAAAAAATATTTTCTTCTTCTTATTATTTTCTGTTTTTATAGTAAGTTGCCAATCTCCCCAATCACGTATCAAAAAAGGAGAAATGAATATTATTTTTGATGATTTTTATAAAAATAATGCACTCGAATTATATGGAGAGTGGGAATTTTATTGGAAAGAGTTGCTTACTCCTAATGACTTTAGAATCAATCAAATTGCTACTAACGTAAATTTTATCAAAGTTCCAAGCTCTTGGACGGCTTATAAAGACAAAAAAAATCAAAATTATACAAGTTACGGTTATGCCACCTATCGTCTAAAAATCAATATCGATGATTTTCATTATAGAAAAGAAGGTGCAAAATTAGGGCTATTTATTCCTAAAATATGGTCTGCAAGCAAAATTTGGGTCAATGATGAACTTGTTTTGGAAAGAGGTAAAATTGGTATGTCTTTTCAAGATTATAAAAATCAAATGGCAGAAAAAATTGTACTTATCCAACCAGCATTTCAACAAATCGAAATTATTGTACAGGTAGCTAATTATGATATTTTTGTTGCAGGTTTGATTCAAAGTTTTAAAATCGGCGAATATGAAAAATTAATCACAAATAGACAATTATCTAACGGTTCGGATTTGATGTGGTTAGGTTGTTTATTTTTGATGGCTTTTTATCATTTTATTTTATATTTTTTTAGACCAAAAAATAGTTCTACCCTTTATTTTGGTTTTGCTTGTTTGATAATTGCTTCAAGAATTATTGTTTTTGGTGACCATTATTTTTATCAATATCTAAAAGAAACTGATTTATTGAATTTTGAATGGCAAAGTAAAATCTATTATATTGCAAGTTTTTTATTGATTCCAATTGCCTTGTTGTATATTCATTCTTTGTATCCAAAACAATCGAATAAAAAAATTATTTTATTGCCTATTTTGATTTTAGGTACTTATTGTTTTTTTATTTTGACAACATCTCCTCGTATATTTTCTCCTACGATTAATATTTTTGAAATTATATCACTCATTTCAGAATTATATTTGGTTGGAATAGTTATTTTTGCTACAATTCGAAAAGAAAAAGATGCAATTTTTCAAACAATAGGTATTGTTTTTATGAGTTTTGCAAGCATCAATGATGTTTTTCATGGAGAAGAACTTGAATTAGTAGGTACAATAGAACTTACTCCTATTGCATTTGTTTTCTTTTTATTATTACAAATTTTTATTATTGCCCGTAGATTTTCGCAAGCCTTTAATGAAGTAGAAGATTTATCAGAAAATTTAGAGAAAAAAGTTGTCATAAGAACATTAGAATTACAAGAAGCAAACAAGGAAATTGAAGCACAAAAAGATGCTATAGAAGAAAAAAATAAGCATATTACTGATAGTATTGCTTATGCACAACGTATTCAACAAGCCATTTTGCCTTTGCCTGATAATATGCTTCAATTTATACCTGATTTCTTTATATTATTCAAACCAAAAGATATTGTTTCAGGAGATTTTTACTATTTTGAGGAAGTCGAAAATAAAATAATCATTGCTGCTGTTGATTGTACAGGACACGGAATACCAGGTGCGTTGATGAGTATGCTTGCTAAAGAAATTTTGGATAATATTACATTAGAAAAAAAAATAATAGAAGCGGATAAAATTCTAAATGAATTACATAAAGGAATTAGAATGGTTTTGAAGCAAAATGAAGGTACAAACAGAGATGGAATGGATTTGTCACTTTTGGTTATTGATAAAAATAATAATGAAATAGAATTTGCAGGAGCAAAAAATTCCTTGTTATATATTCAAGATAATCAATTAAAAGAAATAAAAGCAGACAGAAACTCTATTGGAGGCGAACAAAAAGAAGAAGAAAGATTATTTACCAAACATATTATCAAAACAGACAAAAATACAATGTTTTATCTCTTTTCTGATGGATATCAAGATCAATTTGGTGGAGAAAATAGGCGCAAATTTATGATTGCTCAGTTTAAAAAAATATTATTAGAAAATCATCAAAAAGATATAAAAATACAAAAAGAGATTTTATCAGATACAATTGAAAAATGGATAGAAAAAGGATACGAAAAACAGACTGATGATATTTTAGTTTGGGGTTTGAAATTGTAGAAACCAAAATCATAAAATATTTTTTAGTTCTAATAAATTTTGAATTGTATGAGTAGGTAAAATAGTGCTTGTTTCATTTTTTGGATTAAACCAAATACTTTCCCAATTTATATTTTTTGCACCCAAAATATCAGTACCAATATTATCACCTATCATCAAGCATTGTTCAGTGTTGACATTCAAGCGATTAAGTGCATATTCAAAGATTTCTTTGTGTGGTTTTTTATTTTTTACGTGTTCAGAGGTAATAACTAAATCAAAAAAATGATTGATTTTAGTATTTTTTATTTTTTGATTTTGAATTTCCTCAAAACCATTAGTGATGATATGCAAATTATATTTTTTTTGCTTCAAATACATCAAAATCTCTTGTGTGTCAGGAATTAAATGAGGTTGAAAAGGTGCATTTGCCAAATATGCTTCGCCTAATTCTATAAAAGGAATTTGATGTTTTGGCACTCCTAATTCATTCAAAATCAATAAAAAACGACTTTCTCTTAATTCATCTTTATCGATTTTATTTTCATTAAATTGATGAAAAAGTCCTTTATTGATAATATGAAATGTGCTTTTTAGATTGGCTAATGTAACATTTTTACCTAATTTTTCTAATTGGAAATCAAAAAAAAGTGTTGTCAATGCAGCTTCTGCATTGCGTTCAAAATCCCATAAAGTATCATCAAGGTCAAAAAAAATGTGTTCGTATTTTTTCATTTTCGAGTTTGGTTTTATTTAGAATTTAGACAAATTCGACTTTGCTTCTGAAATACAAGCAAGGGCGTAATTTATGAAACGCTCCAAAAATTTAAAAGTTTTGGAGCGTTAAAAAAATCATACCAACAGATTTACAAAGTGAAATTCGTTGGTATATTTTTTATTGATTACATTCTCAAATATAAATCTTTAATTTGTTGTCTTGTTAGCTTTTGTTCCCAATCTTCGCCTAATGCGTGTTTCCACATGTGTGTTAAAGCCCAACAAATATCAATCATTTTTTCGATTTGTGCATTTGTCCAATCTTTTGAAATGTTTTGAGGAATGAAAATATCATTTTTTCTTACCATTTCTTTAAATTCTTTTACACCTTCGGGATAATAATCTTCTAATTGATTGAAAATGATACAATTGGCAAAGCAATGTCGTGTTCCAAATACATAAGACATTCCATAAGACAAAGCATGACAAACACCTACTTCAGAATAAGTAAGACTCAAACCACCAAAATAAGAGGCAACCATTAATTTTTCATCATTGATAGCCGTTTGTCCACAACCGTCATTCAAATACACTTCTCTGCACAAATCTAAGGATTTATATCCGTATGCTTCACTGAAAGTATTTTTTAAATGCCCTGTCATAGATTCAATACAATGAATATAAGTATCCATTCCTGTATAAAACCAATCATTGCGTGGCACGCTTGCAATCAAACTTGGGTCTAAAATAATTTGGTCAAAAACTGTCCAGTCACATTTTAAACCTAATTTTTTGGTTGGTCCTGTCAAAACTGCAGTCATTGATACTTCTGCTCCAGTTCCTGAAATTGTTGGAATACCAACGTGATAAACACCCTCTTTTTTGATAAGATTTAAACCTTGATATTGCACAGATGAACCTTCATTGGTGAGCATCAAAGCAGTTGCTTTTGCAATATCCATTAGACTTCCGCCACCAATTCCGATAAGACCTGCGGGCAAACCCTTTGTTGCTAAAATTCTATCTCTTAATTCGTCTATTTGTGAGGTTTTTGGTTCTTCTCCACCTGCATAAATATACTCAATCATATCTCCTTCTTCCAGAGGTAATTGTTCTATTAATGGTTTTCCTAAAAAATAATCATCAACCAAAAAAACCATAAATTGATTATTTTCTTTTCTTTTATCCTCTAATATTTTACCTAAATCCTTGAAGCAACCTACTCCGTAAACGCATTTTGATACGCTTTTAAAATTTTTGAACATATAATTATTTTACTTATTTTTTGATTTTTTTTGCAAAGGTAAAAAAATATTACGGACTTACCAAATTCAAACTGATATTAAAATAAAAAGGATTTGTTAATGAATTAGTCATCAAAAATTCTTTTTTTCCAAAAAAACTACGTGTAAAATCACCGTTTTGGTCTGTATTCATTAACCAATTCACTCTATAACCTGCTTGTGCGGAAACCCAAAGAAAACCTTTTAATTGTCTTTCATAAGTCATTCTGAGTCGCATTTCACTTCTTCTAAGCTCTACATTTTGAAATTGTGAAGGAAAAGGTATTTCTCTATCTTGATTATTGAGCCTATATGTATGTCCTTCTAATTCATAACCCAACATCACTAAACTTTTAGTATTGATTGTCCTTCTCAAATTAACGCGTGCAGGAAAAACGGCTTCAATTCCCCATTTTCTATCTTGGAAAGTATAATTATACATAATAATTGGGATATAATTTAAAGCACCTCCTAAATAAGTACGCGTTGCACCTAAGCCAAATTGCAACCTTTCGTGCTTTTTCCAACCATAAATAACGGCAGCATTGTAGCGTAAATAATCCAGAGGTTGAATATTATTCATTTTGTAATTTCCATTCAAATTGGCTCCACCCTGTAAAATTAAAAAAGTCTTCTCATTCAAGGGTTTAAAAATTGTGAAACCTAAGCCCATATTTTTAAGTCCATTTTTGAGTGATAAAGACAATGGATTATCTAAATCATCTCTATTTTTAAAATCATAATTATGTTCCCAATAGTTAGCAGCAATATTGACAATAAGATTGTTTTTTGAAATAATAGGGTATAATATATTTACACGTAAACCGTGATTGTAGTTGATAGTGCTTTTTTCAGCATCATCATTTCCTACTTTTGCAGCAGTTAATTGATTTTGCGTTTGAAAATCATAACCAATAGAAAATAATTTTTGAGGACTAATATCGAGAATTTTTGGGCTTGCAAAAGCCTTTATTTTTTCGGTGGCTGCATATTCATCAGCATTAAATTCATCTTCTTTTTTGGTGGTATCCGTTTGAGCATTCATCATGTAAGGAAAACACAAAAGAACAAAGTAAAGAATAATTTTTTTCATTTTTAATATTTAATTTAAACAAATTATTTAATTTTTAGTCTATCAAAGATAAAACTATTTTTTTTCAATTTTGTTTTTTTTGTAAAGAATTAGATAAATATTTGAAATTTAAGTTTTTTTGGTTTTATTTTGCAGTGTCAATTTTACTTTTTTGAATTAAATAAATGTTTTAATACCATTTTCAATAAAAACTTTTATTTTCTTTAATGATTTTAGAATTAACAATTTGTATTTTTTTTAGAAAAAATTGATAATTAAACAATTACAATGAAAAGTTACAGAGATTTGATAGAACAAACCTTTGATTTCCCTACAAAAGAATTTAAAGTAAAAAGTGAAAGTCTTTTATTTAATGGTGTGCCTCTAATGGATATTATCCGCAAGTATGGAACCCCACTCAAAATTACTTATTTACCAAAAATAAAGGAGCATATTGAATATTCAAAAGAAATTTTTAATAAAGCAATTAAAAAATTCAATTATGCAGGTAATTATGTTTATTGTTATTGTACAAAATCCTCCCACTTCAAACATATATTAGAGGAGGTTTTAAAAAATGATTCTCATATCGAGACTTCCTCTGCTTTTGATATTCCAATCATAAGACAGTTGCATACATCTGGGAAATTAAGCAAAGAAACTTTTATTATTT
>RDZP01000201.1 GCA_004294005.1 Cytophagia bacterium | reverse complement strand
AAGCAGTAATGCTTTCTGTATTTTTAAACTTTAACCGCTTGTTTTAGTTTATATTTTTTATGTATAAATTATGTGCCTATACTTATGTATTTGTAGCTACAATTATGTTTTTTTTTGAATAACCCGCAAAAATCTTCACCTTTATTTGCCACTAATTTATAAGCTTTGGCACCAAACATTTTTGTAAAGTATAGCTATTTTACTAGCCTTGCCATTATATCAAATATTTATTTGCGCCGAAACGCTACAAACGCATCTAAAAAATGGGATGCCCCTACATGTAACGATACCCCCCAATTTAGCGAAAAGCAAAACCTTTATATTTCAAATTTGCTTGTAATACGCCAATATACTTTTAAATATTTTAACCAAATGAACTATTTGGTGTTAAATTGATAAAAATAGGCGTATGATTTTTTGAAAAATTAAACATTTGATTTACAAACACTTAAAAAATATTAAAAATTTATACGCAAAAATATTTGGAAACACCGTTTGGGTAACGTTATATTTATATTAATTAACAATAATTAACATACACTAAAATTACTCATTAATGAAAAAAATTGTACAAAGTTTTTTCTTGCTAATGCTGCTAACCACTATGGCGTGGGCGCAAGAAAAAACAGTTACTGGAACAGTAACAGCAAAGGATGACGGCTTGCCCATACCGGGCGCAAGCGTAAAGGTAAAAGGTACTGAACAAGGTACACAAACCAATGGAAACGGAGTGTTTACATTAAAAGTAACTGGGGGTAACCCTGTTTTGGTAGTTTCTTACATTGGATACAACGTATTGGAGGTGTCAGTAAAAGGCACTAATATTAATGTTGTTTTAACCCAAAATGATAAATCTTTATCAGAAGTAGTGGTTACTGGTTACGCCACAAAATCTAAAAGATCTACCGTTGGGTCTATATCTAATGTAAATGTAGATAATGCAATGTCACAGCCCAATGCATCTTTCGATCAAATGTTGCAAGGGCAGGTAGCAGGTTTAAACGCAAAAACTGGCTCTGGACAACCTGGGCGTAGTGCCGATATTATAATAAGAGGTAAAGGCTCAATTAACGGATCTAATACTCCTTTATATATAGTTGATGGGATTGAGGTTAGAGGCGAGGATTTCAATGCAATGAACCAAAACGATTTTGAAAGTATTTCTATACTTAAAGATGCATCGTCAACAGCTATTTATGGTTCTAGGGGTGCTGGTGGTGTAATTGTTATTACAACAAAGCAAGGTAAATCTGGTGCTCTTAAAGTTTCTTACGATGGTTTAGTAGGAAACTCATACCTACCTAAAAACAAGCTTGAGTTAATGAATGCTACCGAAAAGCTAGATTTTGAACAGGGCATTGCAGGTAATCCAAATGGCTGGAAACCAGCAGATTTTGCTGATTTACGTCAAGTAAGCACTAATTGGAACGATTACGTTTTTAGAAAAGGGAAAACACAGTCACATAATTTATCATTATCGGGCGGTAACGATAAAACTACTTTTTATTCATCTTTAGGTTATTATGATGAAGAAGGAGTAACTATTGCAACAGGGATTAAAAAATACA
>RDZP01000200.1 GCA_004294005.1 Cytophagia bacterium | reverse complement strand
AGTCATTATTTTTTATTTATTTTTATAATACCATATATTTCTTAAAAAATATATGGTATTTTTGTGGATAATTTCTAAACAAATATAATAAAAAAACGTATTAAACTAAAAAATGTATTCTCCCCAAAAAATTATGAAAAATCTCATTTTTTTCTCACTTTTTTATAGTCTATTCACATTCAATACCAACGCACAAACTGTCATGGTTATTAAAGGTGATACGATTGATTTGAATAATTTGAATCTCAATAATATAAATAGATTAAAAACGGAATTAAATGCAATAGAAAAAGAAAAATCAGTTTGGATAAACAAAGCTGAAAAATTAGCGACAAAATCAATTGCTCGTTCTGCAAGGGAATTATTAGATGATGATGATGACAAAGGAGAAGCATTGAAACTTTCAAGAACTATCAAAAGAGCAAAAACTATCAATATCAGCCCAAGAAAAACAGACGAAAATGCTGCTGAGGCAAAACCCAATAATACAAATATAATAGATAAAAATAAAGCAAACACAAACAAAAACACAAATTCAAATAATAATAATAGTAAGAATATAATTGTACCCGAAGAAACTATTTTTAACAATGATAATAATGCTAAAAATATAAATATAGAAGGGCAAGACAAAGATTTGATGGAAGCAAATGTAAATATTGCTGTCAAAAATGCAGAAATACAAACATTAAAGCAAGCATTAAACTATCAAGAAGCCGCTTTAGACCTTAAAATTGCACAACAACGTACTTATTATTTAGTGAGTGTTGCTATTTTTGCAGTCCTTTCTTTGGTTGCTTTTAATTTTTATAGACATAATAAAATTCGTAAAAAAGCAAATGTATTATTAGCAAAAGAAAAAGAATTGACCGAAGTTGAGAGAAAAAAATCTGATGATTTATTATTGAATATTCTTCCAATTACGATTGCACAAGAGTTGAAAGAAAAAGGCGTTGCACCTGTTAAATATTATAAAATGGCAAGCGTGTTGTTCACAGATTTTAAAGGTTTTACGAATGTAGCCGAAAAAATGACACCTAATGAATTGGTAGAAGAATTAGGAAATTGTTTTGCAAAATTTGATGAAATTACAAGTATGCATCATTTAGAGAAAATAAAAACAATTGGTGATGCTTATATGTGTGCAGGTGGAATACCTACGCAAGATACAGAAAATCCCTTTAATGCAGTATTGGCAGGTTTAGCAATGCAGGCTTTTATGGCAGAGCAACATCAATTAAGAGCAAAAGAAGGCAAAGATTATTGGTATTGTCGATTGGGAATTAATTCAGGAGATTTGATTGCAGGCGTGATTGGAAAGAAAAAATTTGCTTATGATATTTGGGGTGATACCGTCAATACTGCAAGCCGAATGGAAAGTAGTGGAGAAGTAGGAAAAGTGAATATTTCTCAAAATACTTATCAAATTATCAAAGATTATTTTGAGTGTGAATACAGAGGTAAAGTATCAGCCAAAGGAAAAGGAGAAATTGATATGTATTTTGTGAATAGATTAAAACCTATTTATAGCCTTGATAATGAAGGTATTAAAGAAAATGGATTGTTTTGGGAA
>RDZP01000199.1 GCA_004294005.1 Cytophagia bacterium | reverse complement strand
CCTTGTAAGTAAGCATTTTAATTTTTTTTAATGGCGGTCTGTGTACTACAGATTTTACAGATTCTAGTTTTTTGAATGGTTTACTTTTAATGTTTAGGGCTGTTTGAATTTCCTTTAATTTTTCTGTAGGCTCGGAGCATTTTCTTATGCTTATTTCCACCTTTGCTTTGTTTAATCCTGTGGTAGTGATTACTTTTTGGGTATTACCTATTCTTACTATTTCTTGCCAATTGTGATGTATTCCCTTAGCTTTTAGGGTGCATCTTATGGTATTTACTAGCCAATATGCCAGCAATCCCAGATGAAGGTGTGCCATTGTAGAGACATCTTTTTTATGATAAATTGGCCTTAGATCTAAATCGGTTTTGAGGGTTCTAAACGTGTTTTCTATTTCTCTTATCGTGTTATACACGTTCCAAACCCGAACTTCCTCTTTTAGGTCTAAACTTGTTCTAATAAAGTATTTACCTAGGTTATCTATTGTGGCGGCTTCTTTGTGTGGGTCTTTTTGCCAGCTTAATGTAATTGCGTTTTTATTATCCTCGTCTGGGCTTACCGTTATAATATATTTTTGCTGTATAGATGGGTACTTTTGTTTAGCTCTGCCAATGCGTTGATGTATTTTATCTAATGATTTTGTGCCGTATTTTTTAGCTAGAGCAATACTTATTTTCTCTAATTCTGCTTCAAACCTGGTTTCAAATTGTGTTTTCATCCCTTGTTCTTTCAAGGCTTTTGCTGCACTGTTTACTTCTAAAAAATAATCGGTGTGTTTGGGAGATATAATCTTTTTTAGGATAACCTCTTTCTTTGATTTTGTCTCTAATATTACGCTTAAGCGACTGGTATCAAAAGCATAATCTTTTAATTTCGTTCTTGACACACATAAATAATCACAACCTTTTTCTACAATTAGCTTTAAATTGGCTTCGGTAGCTATGCCTGCATCCAGTACAATTAAAGGGTTGATGTTACCTGTTACGGTATTCAAATCGTCTAAAACTTTTTCTAACCCAGCACTGTCCGAAAAATTACCTTCGTGTATAGCCGAATATTTTATAAACCCATAAATGTTTATCACCAATGCCAATACGACCAATTTGGCATCGCTACGTTTTTCTTTACTGCGACCAAATTTCGCAAGTACACTGTTGCGCTTTTCTCCTTCAAAATAGGTGTTGGTAAGGTCATACAATAAAATCTTATCTTGAATATCAAATAGTTCGTTTGTTTTTACAGATAAATGTTGTTCTAATTTATCTTTAATAGTATGTAATTTTAAAGCACTTTTATATAGCCTATCCTTGTTCATTTTTTCTAACGGATAGCCTGTAAGTTCGCTTACGGCAGAATTTTCATTTATCCATCTGGCGGTTGCAAGCTCCGATTTGGGATAGAGGGCTTTACTAATTATCTGGCTTTGTGCTAATTGTATTTCTAACTCGGTAAACTCGTTTTCTTCTAATAATTTATCTATTTCTAAGTCTTGCCAAATATTGTAACACATCCATTCGGCACCAATTTCTCTTACATGGGTATGTTTAACCGTATCTACATCAATAAAACGATTGTT
>RDZP01000119.1 GCA_004294005.1 Cytophagia bacterium | reverse complement strand
TGAGTTCGGGATAATAATTGTTAAAAAAAGTGTGTGATTTTTCATAAAATGCGGTCAGACCTCCGTAAACTACGGTACAGACCGCGTTTTATGAAAAATATTTAAAATAATTTTTTTAATTTGAAATAATAGTCTGTAGCGTAGTTTACGAAGGTCTGATTATTATTTCAAATTACCACCAAACATATCTTAATCGACACAGATTTTATTTATAAGTAATTGAAAATAAATTGTTGATAAATAAAAATTATCCCGAACTCACGTTTTTAAATGTGATGTTATTTCACAATAGGATGTCGTTTAAATTCTTTTGTTTCATCAAATAATTTTCTATAAGTGATATGTGTTTTATAAATATCGCAGCCAAAAGATTCATAAAATCGAACCATCACGGGCAAAAAATCACCAACCCAATTAAATTCTCCCATTTCATAAGGACTCTCTTTTTCAGCCATAGATTCTGATAGTCGAACTAAAAGTGCGCTTTCTAAACCAAATTTTTGAAATCTTGGTACAACTGCGATAATTACGCCCAATATTTTTTTGACCTTTTTAGTTTTAAAATGATACAAGAATTTTAGTTTTCCCCAAAGGTTCATTTTTCCGTTCACATACTTAAAATATTGGTTTAGTTCAGGAATCATCACCACAAAACCAATTGGTAAACCATCATAGTAAGCAAACCAAATTATTTTTTCGTGAATAATTGGTTGCATTTCTTTCAATAGTTTTCGTGATTCTGCTTCGGTCATTTGTGCTACACCTTCTCTTTTTGCCCAGCTTTGATTATAAACATCTCTAAAATCATTCACATATTTTTCGATATTTTTTTTCTGTATATGTTCAAAACGATACGAAGGGTTTTTCATCAATCTTTCAGATTTTTCGACAAAAGTAGGTGTAAGTTGTCCTCTATGCAATGCTCTTGCAAAAGTATATTGTTGAAAATAATCTTTAAATCCATAATTTTCAAGCAAATGACGATAATAAGGTGGGTTATAATTGGATTGATAATTAGGCTGATGAAATCCATCTACCAACAATCCCCACCATTTTCCTCTGTCTCCAAAATTAATGGGACCGTCCATTGCCTCCATTCCTTTGCTAATTAACCACTCTTTGCACGTATCAAATAATAAATTAGCGGCTTCTTGATTATCAATACATTCAAAAAAACCCATCGCACCTGTGGGTTGTTCGTTGCCTACATTGATAATTCTTTTGTCATAAAAAGCAGCTATTCTACCGATTGTTTGTTGGTTATCATCTTGTAGAATCCATCTTTTTGCTTCTCCAAAATTAAAACAAGGGTTTTTTGAGGGTGTAAAGACTGTTTTTATGTCTTTGTATAAAGGTAAAATATAGTTTTTATCATTTTTATAAATCTTTAGGGGTAGATATAAAAATTCTTTTTCAATTTTATTATCAAAAGGTTTTAGTTCTATGATTTTCATTGTCTTTGATGTTTAAGAATGAAATTTAAAATGCTTTATAATTTGGTAGTGCTGTACTTGTAATGTTTTTGTCTGATTTTAGGTTTAAAATCAGACTGATTTTGAGCGGAGCGAAAAATCTAACTTTTAGTTAGTTCACAAAACGCTATTCAATGGTAAAGATGCTTCACTTTGTTCAGCCTGACAAAACATTACATTTGTAGGACTACCCTTTTTGCTTTCTTTCAAATTTCCTTTCTAATTTGTTCTATTTGTTTTATAGTCAAACTTGTAATTTTTGAAATAAATTCATTTGTGCAACCTTCTTTGATTGCATTGATAGTTACTTGTTTTTTCTCTTCAATTTTTCCATCTTGAAAAGAAGTTTTTAAAGAATTATGCAAATCACGATAATCTTGTAAACTTTTTTGATAAGCAAGTCTATCTTGGCTTGTTAATTTTGCTTCGTTGGCAGTGTCAAATACTTTCATAAATATTTCTTCTTTAAATGATTGTGGAATTTCTGCTAAATTTGATAAATTTTTCAGTAAATAAAGCCATTTTTCATAGTGATTTTCTAATTCTTCTATTTTTTTGTTGAAATTGGGCATTTCTACATAAATAAAACGTAGTTTTTCATAAAATATGCTATTATCGTTCACATCTTTTAACATAATATCGTGTTGTATTTTATCAGAATTTCCAAAAGAAAAATCCATTAATGCCACAGAATAAACACCTTTGAGTTCATAATCCCAAACAAATTTCTTCTTTTTATTGTCTTTTTTTGCTTGTTGCTGAATCAAAAATGAAGCATAAAACAAAGTTCTATCTTTGAAAAATTGTTGTCTTGCTTTTTGCATTTCGACAATAAATTTTTCATTATTTTCGGTTTCACAATAAATATCAACAATGGCTTTTCTATCGGTTTCATATTTTCCTAAGTGTTCATTTTTGAGATATTGAATGTTTTTGATACATTTTTCGTCTTTTAAATCTAACAAAGTATTCAAAAAATCGATTAGAATATCTTTGTTTATTTCCTCACCAAAAATTTTTTTGAAACCAAAATCAGTGTAAGGATTGATAAAATAGTAAGTTTTTACCATTGAATTGATTTTTTTGTAAAAATATGTATTTTTTTAAACAAAACAAAATTTATTAAACAAATAGTCCAAAGTCTAATAAATTTTTAGTGTATATATTTTTGTATTTCGCGATAGGGATAGAAGCAGACTTGCAGAGACAAAAAGAGAGAAAAACGAAGGCTTCCGTAGTTTTTCTCTCTTTTTTGGCTCTGTGCTTTGCACGATAGCCCGTAATCGCCCAAAATCACATTATTTTTTGAATTATTAACTTTTTAATTGCTCTATAATTCTCTCTCTCTCTTTGATTTGTACGAAAAAATCTTGCTGCATTTGTTGAATTTTTGCTTTAGATTTATTTTCAACTTCTTTAATGCGTTTGACAACATCACGTTTATTCATTTGCAATTCCCCTAATTCTTTTTGCACTTCAAATTCTTTCTGTTTTTGTTTTGTAATATCATAACCAATGGAAACAATTTTATAAATTTGCTTGTCAAAATTAAACAGTGGATAAATTACCTCTTGTACCCAATATCGGTGTCCATTTTTTCCATAACGTAAAAATTCACCTTTTACTTGATGTCCATTCAAAAGACGTTGCCAATCTCTGTTCACTTTTTCGTCTTCTGAGTGTTTTCCTAATAGTAATTTGAAAGACATTCCTTTAAGTTCTTCTTCTTCATATTCTGAAACTTGTGCTGTGATATAATTGGCAAAAGTAATTATTCCTTGTGGATTGACCTCAATATATACAAAAGACTCTTCTAATGCTTTGAGTTGGTTTTCCATTTCTACATTTTTTCTTTCCATTGCTTTTTGTGCATCTTCGAGAGTGAGCAAAGTTTGTCGCATTTGTGCTTCTTGTGCTTGCATTTTTTCGCCCAAAAGTTCGGATTCTTTTGAAGTTTTACGACTTTCTTCATCTACTTGCAGACGTGCAATAGTAGAGGAGATACTTTCACTTAATCTTTTTACAAATTCAATTTGGTAAGGTTGAAATTCTCTAAAACTCGCCAATTCAATAATTCCATTCAAATAATCATTCGAAATCAAAGGTACGACTAAGACACTTTTAGGTTTCGCATGCCCAATTCCAGAGGTTATTTCGGCATAATCTTCGGGAATATCATTGATATAGACTAAATCTCTTTCTCTCCACACTTGTCCAATAAGTCCATCTTCATAAGTGAGTTGTTTTTCTAAAGATTTTTTACGTTCATATGCATAACTTGATTTTAAGACCATAAAAGCGGGTAGTTTAGCAGTTGCTTCTTGAATTGAGAAAATCCCACCTTGTGCTACGTCTAAATATCTTACTAAATTATTGATAATGTTATCATAAAATTCTTGGGAAGATTGTCTGTTTGAATTTCTTAAGATTTCTGAAAATTTTGCAAAACCTTCATTAAAAAAGTTTCTCTCCCAGTTTTCTCTTGATATTTCCCCTAAGCTATCTCTCATTCCTTTTAAGGCTGCACCAATTTCGCCTTTTCCTGCAAACATTGTAATCGAAGCATCAAAAGTTCCACTTCCAATTTCTTCAGCCATTGCTTTCAAGCGTGTAAAACTTGCTTTTAAATCTACTACATTATTATACAAATTATCTAATTCTTTGGTAGAATTATGAGGAATGATTGGCAGATTTCCATTGATAAGTGTATTGATACTGGTAGCATATTGATTTGTTTTTCGGAATACAATCACAAATAATTGCCAAGTAAAGAAAAAACTAAGAATACTACCTAAAGTCAAAACAAACCATAAAGTAACTTCAATATTTTCGATATTTTTTTCGATTTTAGTAAAATATTGTTTTGTATTTGATTGTAATTCAACATTAAATCTTTGAATATCCTTTCTGATTTTAGCCAATGTCAAATCATTTTGTTGGTGTATATTTTTAGATTTTAATTTAAAATTTTCAGCATATCTAATGATTTCTTTTTTGATATTGATAATTTTATTATTCAATTGTTGGTCATTTTCCAATGCGTCATTTTTTCGTAAAGAATCTAATTTAGTAATTATTTTTGTTTCCCATATATTTTTTTGTCGGATAGTGGCAGTTTTATCTTGTGTCTTTTCATAAAAATAACCTAAGAAACTCCAATATACCAAATCATTTTCTAACTCTAAGGTTTGGGTATGCAATAAAATTGGTGTTTCTTGTACTTCTACTGCTTTTTGTTTCAAACTTTGAATTTGATTATAAAAATAGATACCAAACATACCTACAATTAAACCTAATAATAGATAAACACCTAATATTCGTCCAAAAGCAGATTGAGCATTAAAAATGTTGAATGGAGATGTTGCCATTTTGATTCGTTTTATTTTTTTGTACTGTATTTTTTTAATAGCCAAAAAAATTAGTAGTTAAAAATTATTAATTCTTTTTTATTATAGTTTACAAAAACTATTCAAAATTAAATAATATTCTTGATTTTTTATTATTTTTATCAAAAAATATCTTAAAATAAATAAAAGTATTTTTATTTTAGGTTCTTCTAACATTTATACGGATAAAATTTTAGAAAAATAAAAATCCGTTCAAATCCGTAAAATCTGTGTTATCCGCGTGCCTTCTGCGATAAATTTCGGTATAAAATTTAGTAGAACCTTATTTTAAAAACAATTTGCAATGAAATAGAAGATTTTATCCAACCATTACGTGTGCATCAGGATATTTATAAGATGTACTTGCTACTTTTTTGGTCAGTGCCAATGCTAAAGTAAGCGTTCCAACACGCCCAACATACATTGTGAGGATAATGATAGACTTGCTCCAATCGTTTAAAAAAGGTGTAGTTTCTAAACTTAAACCCACAGTTGCAAAAGCGGATATTTGCTCAAAAAATAATTGTCTAATGTCCATATTATCTTGCAAAATACACAATATAAATATACAAACAGCATTGTAAGCAATCGCAAAAGCAACAATAGAAAACGCTTGGTTGATGGTTTCAGGAGAAATAGTACGTTTACCCATTTCTACATTTTTTTTACCTCTGATACTTGCTGAGGCTGCATAGACCAACATCAAAAAAGTAGAGGTTTTGATACCACCACCTGTAGAGCCAGAGGCTGCACCAATAAACATCAAGAAAATAAATAATAAATAAGTTGCAGTAGTTATAGAGGATAAATTGAGCGTAACAGTATTAAAACCTGCGGTGCGTGTAGTAATGGATTGAAAAAAAGAAATGACTAACTGCTCAAACATGTTTTTTTCTGCTAATGATTGTTTTTGTTCCAATAAAAAATACAAAACCATTCCACCAATACCTAATATTACAGTCATATTGACAGCAATTTGGCTTCCAAGTGTCCATTGTTTCCAAGGCATTGCCATTCTTTCTCTCATTTTTTTAGGCGAAAACACATCTGTAATAGTTGTATAACCTAAACTTCCAAAAATAATAATAAAAGCAATACAAACATGTAAAAAATAACAACGATTGATAATATCTTCATTCAAACCGTTAGAATATAAGCTAAAACCTGCATTACAAAAGGCTGAAACTGAGTGAAAAATAGAATACCAAATTTTATTATACAAATGATTATTTAATTCTTTGGTCGGGGCAACCGCCACAGTTATAACTTCTTTTGGTTTTTCAGTTGCTTCTTTTTTTGTTTCTTTTGAATTATTTTCTACATCATCTCCACCTGAGACAGGTATTGTATTATCATTATTAGCAATAGATGAATCTTTTTTTGACGTTTCATCTCCACCTGCAATTGGTATTTCTAAAGTTGTTTGTGTAGTATCTTTTTTTTGAACTATGATTGGATTTTTATTTTTATCATTAGTAACAAATAAAATTTTACTGTTATCGTCCAAATAACTAACAATTTCTCTTTGTGGAATAGGCGAGTAAAAATCAACTTTTTTATCCCAAGCCATAAATATAAATATTGCTCCAAAAACTTCTATCAAAAAGGTAAGAATAATTACTTGTCTTAATGTATTTTTTGCTTCTCCAATATTTTCTACACTTAATACATCTTGAATCATTGCTTGCTGTTTCAAACCAACACCTTGACTTAAAAAGGTAGCAAAAAAAGTCGCAAAAGACACAATACCAATTCCACCCAATTGAATCAAAATCAAAATAACTACTTGTCCTTTCACCGTAAAAAATGTAGCTGTATCTTGCACAGCCAAACCTGTTACACAGGCAGCACTTGCAGAGGTAAATAAAGCATCAATAAAACGCATACTTCCATGAATTGTAGTCATTGCAGGTAACATCAAAAACAATCCACCACCCAAAATCAAAACAATAAAACTAATGATAAAGGTAGTAGCAGGTTGAATTTGAATTTGCGTCAAAAAACGACTCGCTTGTGCAGTACTGATAATAAATAAGACAGATAAATAAATAATGATGAAAAATTCGTAAAAATTACGAAAATCTGTCAAAGAAGTGAAAAAAAACAAAAAATAAAAGACATCTATATTGAGCAAATACAAAAAATTAGTCATCAAAAATAGTCCAACCAATGTACTTTCTAATATTTTCTCCTTAATAAAATTAAATCTATTAAAAGAGTACAACAATCGAATTAAGAAATCGACAATAAAAATACCAATCATTGTTTCTAACCAACGAAAAGTGCGTGATACCTCATCAGCTTCCAAATCTCCACCAAAGGCATAAACTAAAATACCAATAGAAGTCAAAAGACTTATATTAGTAAAAATATCTAATCCACGAAAGATTTGTTCACGTGTACTATACACAAGTTCGTTGACTCTATCTAAGATTTGTTTAATAGTTGGCATTTTTTTTAATTTATCAGTTTTCGTATTATTTTTCAATAATTAAGCCACTTTTTCAGGGTTTTAAAAATATAATCTCACTAATGATTCTGCAATACAAGCAGGTTTTTCTTGCCCTTCTATTTCAAAAACACAATTGACAGTGATTTGTACACCCGCCCCATTTTGTACCTCTTCTATTTCTAATAAGGTTGCTTTAAGTCTTATTTTGCTATTGACTAACACAGGTGAAGCAAATCTTACTTTGTTTGTACCATAATTAATACCCATTTTTACACCATTCACTTGCCAAATTTTATCTAATAAAACAGGCATCAAAGAGAGTGTCAAAAAACCATGTGCAATGGTTGTTCCCATTGGCGTAAATTTTGCCATCTCAGGATTTACATGGATAAATTGATGGTCGCCTGTCGCATCTGCAAAGGCATTGATGCGCGTTTGGTCTATTAATAACCATTCTGAAGTACCTAAATCTTGTCCCTTTTTTGCAAAAAGTTCTTCTTTTCCTTGAATAACTAACATTTTTATAATAAAATTGATTTTTTTTTGCAAATATAGTATTTTTTAGATGAAAAATAAAAAATCAATCATAAAATATTTTGGTTCTACTAAACTTTATACGGAAATTTATAGCAGGAGGCACGCGGATAACGCGGATTTTACGGATTTGAACGGATTTTTTACTTTTCTAAAATTT
>RDZP01000118.1 GCA_004294005.1 Cytophagia bacterium | reverse complement strand
ATAAGAAATACATTGAGAAGCATTAATTTGATAAGGAGCAATCAAAGCATCAGTAGGACAAGCATCTATACATTTGGTACAACTACCACAAAAATCACCTACTTTGCTATCATAAATAAGTGGTAAATCTATGATGAGTTCGGCAATAAAAAAAAAACTACCTATTTTTCTATTGATAAGATTGGTGTGTTTTCCTTGCCAGCCTAAACCTGACTTTTTTGCCCAAACTTTATCCATTACAGGAGCAGAATCTACAAATGCTCTCCCGCTGATTTCACCAATATTTTCTTGAAGAATAGACAAAAAAAGTTTTAATTTTTCTTTGACAACGATATGATAGTCATCTCCATAAGCATATTTCGAAATTTTATAATCTTGGTTATTATTATCTTTTGAGGCAAGGTCTTTTTCAGGAGAATAATTGAACAAAAGAGAAACCACAGATTTAGCACCATCAACCAACAAAGTAGGATCTAATCTTTTATCAAAGTGATTTTCAATGTATTTCATTTCACCTTGATATTGATTTTTAAGCCACTTTTCTAAATGATGTGCTTCTTCTTCCAAAAATTCTGCTTTAGAGATACCACAATAATCAAAACCTAAATTTTTAGCGGTATTTTTGATAAATTGTGTATTTTTTTCGATTGCAAGTAACAAAGCTAATAGTTGATAGTCAGTAAAATTTGTATAATCATAAAAATATATTTTTCGTTATTCAAACAAAAATACTAATCTTCTTCTTCTACCTCAATCATTTCAATAGGCACTTTTACGATTTGTTTCAAATCTTCACCTGTTTGTAACATATCTTCGTCATCAGAAGGATAATACCATTTTACTTCTGCTTTGTTTCCTGCTAAAAAGATTTTTTCTAATTTTTTTAAGATTCCTAAAATATACATTGAGGAACTTGTATTAAAATAATCTAATTTAAAATACAGAACCGTATTGGGACAAGGGGTACTTGCATATTTATCCAACCAATTTAATAAAGGTTCATAAAATTGATAAGAATTTTCAGGAATAGAACGTCCTTTGATTTCTAATTCACCTGTTTTTCCATTAAATAAAACGTCAGGTTGTTTTGCACTACCTTTTATTTCAATATTTTCCATTTTTATTTCTTTTGTTTATCAAGATAGATTTTGTTACCTCTTGATTGTCGCTATTTTTTTGACAAAGATAAATATTATTTTTAAAATAATCAAATATTTCTTATCATTTTATTCTCCATTTATTGGAACTTGCACTAATATACTAAATTGTGTGTAATCACTATGTGAATCATCAAACTGAAAACTAACTTGGTGTTTAGCACGCCTTAAAATATCAACTAAGCCAATTCCTGCACCACCTTTTGTAGGCAGTTCATCTTTATTGATAGATTTAATATAAAAATCTTGTAATTCATCTTCTGAGAGTTCATTGACAACTCTAACTCTTTCTTTGAGTTTTTCGGCTTGTTTATTATCTATTTTGTTGCCTGTAAACAAAGCAAATTGATAATCATTTTGCGCCAAAACTAAAAAGAACGAAGTAGTAACATCTTTCAAAACACTAATATTTTTTTCTTTTGCGTATTCAAGATAAAAATAAGTATTTTGGATAGCCTCCACCAAAATATTAACAATTTTTTTCTTAACTTTTGTGCGTGTACGTGCAAAAGCAAGTTTTTGTTCTGTAAGTTGAGTAAGCATATCTATCACGCCACCATCTAAATGACCTTTGTAAGAGATAAGTACTCCTTCTTCTCCCATTACTTCGTAAAACCTATGTATATCGAGCATAGACATTTCTGTATTCATTCACAAAATTTTCCAAGTTGCATCAATGCGTCTAAAACTTTGCAGCAGCAAAATTACAATTTTTTTAGTGATAAATGCAAATTTTTATTGGAATTTATTTAAAATTTATTTTTTAAGTAAAAAAATCATACCAAACTTTACAATACTACTTATTTTTTAATGAATTTGTTTACTTTATCTTAAATTTCATTCCCTGAATATAAATAGATAACTTTATATTCTCGGCAAATAATTTATTTTTTTGATTTTTTTTTGATTTTTGATTTTTTAAAACAACTACTTGTGAACTACCTACCACCTCTGCTTCATTATTTTTAACTAAAATTGCTGTAGATTCGTCAATACCCACACATAAATCCATTGGATATTCTATCACAGCACTTAGCAGTCTATTATGTCGACTTCGTATCAAAAAGTGTTGGTCTACAATAGAACGGCTTAAAAAGCCCATTCCTTCTCCAATTTCTATATTATCTGCTTCAATGGTTTTGAAAGTTTGTGTGTAATCTTTGTATTTCTTTTCATTACCTGTAATCATTTTTTTGCTCATTACCGCTGCTCCTGCACTTGTTCCAGCTATCATTCCTCCTTTTTGATAACATTGCCAAATTATATCGTATATTTTTTTTTCTTTAATACTTTTCATGAGTTTATTTTGGTCACCACCAGTAAAATAAATTAATTTCGCATTTTTAAGGCTATCTAATTGAGCAATAGTTGGCATTTTATTACCTGAAAAGTCAAAGCCTTTGATAGAAGCGCCTAATTTTTCTAATTGTTTTTTTGTATAATAAATTGCTGAATCTGGCTCACTACTTGCCATAGGCAATATAATGCCATAACCTCCGTTCAAAAGATTAGATTCTTCTAACATTTTTATCATTAAAAAATCAGGTCTATCGCCTCCACCAATAATAAAAAGTTTTCCCAAAGATTGTCCTTTCAGATTAAAAGAAAGAAAAATAAATAAAATAAAAAAATAAATAGAATATTTTTTGAATGACATCACAAATTATTTTTCTTGAATATATATAAAACAAGAGTAAAAGAAGAAAAATGATTATTTTACCAAAGATTTTACCAACGAAAGTAAAGCAACATCTTCAATAGGTTTTGGTAAATATTCGTCAAAGCCCTGAGAAATAAACAAATGTTTGTCGTTAGGACTGGCAAAGGCAGTAACAGCCACTACTTTGACAGAATTTCCATTAGGTAAAGTACGTAATTTCTGGACTACATCTCCCCCATTGTTGTTTTCTTCGCCTAAATTAATATCCATCAAAACCAAATCGTATCTATTTTTTTGGAACATTTGTAAACACGACAACCCATCATACACAACATCTACTTCGTAGTATTTTTGTAACATTTTTTTGACAATAAAAGCGTTGACAGGCTCATCTTCTACGTATAATATTTTTTTCATAATTTTAATTTAACTTGTAATTTATTAATTCCTTTGCAATATAGATAACAAATTAATTATTTGCAAATTTTTGATTTATATTATGCAATAAATTCGATAAATGTTATTATTTTTAGACTAAATTTCAAATAAATCTTTGTCAGGCTTTGCATAACTCAATCGTGCTAATTTTTGGGTCGTATGATAAGTATCCAACCCTGAACAAGTAATTGTTCCTGCTTTTTCTAAATCTATCATACCATCTTCACCGATACAATCATCAGGAACGAACAACTCTTGTATGCTTCCAATAATCAAAATTGTGCCATTCAAACGAATGTCATTTCTCTGCTCAAATTGTAAACCTATTTTTATATTTGCCTCTTTTACATAAGGAGCAGGCAATAAAGATGAATACTCAGGAGTTAAACCCGTCGCTTCAAATTCTGATACGTGATAACGTGCCGAACTTTGATGGGCTTGTTTATAAAAAGAACTCAAAACGTGATTAAGTGTATAAAATTTTGTGAACTCGATATTATCAAGCGTGTGCCTTTCTACCGAATCAGGTCTAATTAACAAACCAATATAAGCAGGACTTGCGCCAATATGAAAAACTTGACTAAATGGTGCTAAATTAGTCAATCCATTATTATTTTGTGTGCCTACCAAGTTCAAACTTTTGAAACCTGTAACAGAATTTATTAAGTTTCTTCTAAAAAACTTATCTAATTTATCAAAATTATCAACCGAAAAGTGCATATTATTCTTTTTTTTGCAAATATATTTTATTTTTGATTATTTTACAAAAAAATAATGGGAATAAAAAAAAAAAATACCAAAATAATAATAAGTTTATAAATAATTATTTATCTTTGTAAAAAAAAATTTATTGTCTATGAAGATTAATTACCTACCTTTGTTTTTTTTATTTTTGATTTATTTTTTAACATTTCAAAATACATCATTAAAAGCACAAACAGATACCTCAAAAGTAAATCCTTTACTCAAATTGAATGTAGATGATTTGTATTCACAAGTCAAAGAAGATTTATTGAACGTAAAAGTTTCGTTAGCATCTAAAAAATTAGAAAATTTGTTTGATGCACCTTTGTCTATTTCTGCTATTACCCACGAAGACATTAAAAAAGCAGGCGCAACTTCTATTATGGAAGCACTAAGATTGATACCGGGTGTTTTGGTAATGGAACAAGCAAATGGAAATTTTGATATTCATATCAGAGGCGGAAGCAATGTCCAAAAAAATTCGCTTTTTTCTGTGAGTGCAAGCACAACCACTTTGGTAATGATTGACAACCGACCTATTTATAATTATTATTTGGGCGGAACTTTTTGGGAATCTATTCCCGTAGATTTGAATGATGTAGAAAGAATTGAATTAATACGTGGCACAGCGGCTTCTCTTTATGGTCCTAATGCCGTTTCAGGCGTTATCAATATTGTTACCCGAAAAGTAACAGAATTAGGTTTACACTCTTTTGTGAATGCACAACAAGGCAGTAATAATACTTTTATCAATAATATTTCCTTAGGTTATAAATTCAATCGAAAATTAAGTTTTATTGTTTCTGCTAATCATCAATCACGTGATAGAACAACACTTGATTATTATAATTATGCACAAAATAAATACGTACCTATCAACCAAACCATTCAACCGCTTGCTTTGGGTGCAAATGCTTATCCCAATCCACAAAGAGCAATGTTAAAACAAGGTACAAATTTTTTCTTACAATATCAACCCAATGAAAAAACCTCGATACAATTCTCAACAGGTTGGCAAAATTCGAGTGTACAAAAAGCATACAGTGAAAATTTTACAACGCCTTTAACAACTGCCAACTCTGTTACACGTTATGCTGATTTAAAAGTCAATGCTTCTAATTTTTTAGGGCAAGTTTCTTTTCAAAATGGTTTACAAGAAGAAGGGTTGGGTAATTTAGGACAACAATGGATTTTTCAGTCCATTGATGCAATAGCAGAATATGAATTGAATTTCAAAAACTTAAGCATAAAACCTGGTCTCAACTATCGAACTGTTTATTATGATGATTCTCCTTTTGTAAATGTCGCACTCAAAACGGGACCCTTCAACGGCAGACGCAACATCAATACTTTTGCAGGTTATGTGAAAGGCGATTATTTATTACTCGATTCAAAACTTCGTTTGGGTGCGGCGTTGCGTTTAGATGCTTTTAACTATCCTAATCGACCTTATTTATCTTTTCAAGGAACAGTAAACTATAAAATTGATACCCAAAATCAATTAAGATTGGTGTATGGGAGAGCGTTTCGTTCTGCTAATATTCTTTTTACTTATGCTGATAGGTATTTACCCAATTTTAATGGAGCAGGAGCAGATTTAGAATTATTTGGTAACAAAGACCTTCAATTATTACGAACCGATATGATAGAAATAGGATGGCGTGGGAAAATAAGTGAGAATTGGTTATTAGATGCAGAATTATTTTATGCTGACACACGCAACTATGCTGATTTTGTATATGGCAATCCATATATACGTAATGGTAAACAAATTCAACCTTACTCAACTATTAATTATCCTTTGACAACTCAACAAATCGGAGCAACAATTTCGGTCAATTATGTCAATGAAAATTTACAAATTAAACCTTTTATTACATACCAACAGACTACTTTACAAAATTCATCACCTTATAACAATACAGAAGGAGGTACATTGGTTAATCCAAATGCTGCCCAAAACAATATCAATTCAAATCTTGGTAAAGCAGAAAACCATAAAGGTGATCCTGCTTTTTTTGGCGGTTTATTTATCAATTATAAACACAAACAGTTTAATATCAATCTCAACCCTTATTTTTTTAGTGAATATACTTTTTTCTCATTTCAAAATACCAATTACCCTGATGGACGCGGTGTAGGCAACATTGCTGGCAAATTTCTTTTGAATGCAAAAGTTAGTTATTCACCAGTGCGTAGTTTTTCTATTTTTATCAATGTAAAAAACGGTTTAGATATGAATACACCTGAATTTTACAATACAGATTTGATAGGCAGGAGATTTTTGGGTGGTTTGAATTTTGAGTTTTAAATGTTATTATTGATAGAATTACGAAAGTTTATCTTCCCTTTCTTCGTTTGGGAAAAAAACTTTTCAAAAAAATATTTTTTCTTAAACAATAATAATACAATCATAGTTATAAGTATAAAATTAAAAAAAATGTATAATATTATGTTAAAAAAATCCATGTTATTCTATTCTATTCTATTCTATTCTATTCTATTCTATTCTATTCTATTCTATTCTATTCTATTCTAACTCGCTAAAAGCACAAACACCAATATCAACTGGAGATTTGGTAAGTACAGGGGCAAATAGTTGGATATTTCACACACCCGAAACTTCGAGTTCGCTTATTGTTATGCCTTATTCTTTTACGACTAATCAGTGGCTCAGTAATGTAAAAACAGAGTTTTTTGGTAATGGTGATATTACTACCAACGGTAAAGTTGGTATAGGTGTCGATTTCAACCGCCGTAATGCCAACTGGACAGGCTACAGGCTCTATGTTCGTGAAGGTATTAGAACCGAAAAAGTAAGAATAGATGTAGCGAATGATTTTAATTGGGCTGATTTTGTGTTTGAAAAAAACTACAAATTAAAATCTTTAAAAGAAGTAGAACAATTTATAATCAAAAATAAACATCTCCCTGATGTTCCGTCTGCACAAACTATTCAAAAAGAAGGAATCGACATAGCAGAAATGCAAAAAATACAAATGCAAAAAATTGAGGAATTAACATTATACCTCATAGAACTCAAAAAGGAAAACGAAGAAATCAAAAAAACACTTATTCAATTACAAAATAGATAAACTATGAAAAAATATTTTTTCCTTTGGGTTATTTTGTTTTTGTCAATACATCAAATCATAGCCCAAAATAATTGGTTTCAAGTCAATAATAATATTGGTAATTTTCAGTTTGAGGTACCTCAAGAGCCTGCTTTTCATCAAGAAGACAGCACAATGATGTATGTAACAAGTGCATTAGATACAACAATAATCATGCAAGTACATTATGCAGACCAACATCAAGATGATATTGAGGCAGCAAATGAAATAAAAAATATTAGTCAAGAAGCTTTTTATGATAACTTTGCGAAATTATTATTAATAGATAACAAAGATGCTACTTTAGAATCTTTAGATGATGTTGTTTTGAGCAATGGATTAAAAGGCAAAGAAATAGGAATTCGATACAGCATATTGAGTGAAGATAATTTGGTCAATGATGAGCGAGCAGAAGATGAGATTTTTCCTCCTACTGAACAAGTCCGTTTTATGTTTATAAGAGTTTTTTGGCATAACCAAAAAAATTATATATTTACCATAGATTGTCTTCATACAAGTCTGCCTGATTTACCAACTTTTAAAAATAACTTTTTTCAATCTATTTTTATCAACCTTTAAACTCTTTTTAAAAAATTATAAAATATTTATGTTTAATCTTGTTATTACTTTTAGGAGGCTGTATTGAAGGTATGTGTCCTGAAAGTCAAACTAAAATATCCCATTTTCAATTAGCAGGTCAGTTTGAGTTAAATATTAAGTTTATGCGTGAAAATGATTGCTGTTATGTGGTTAGATTTAATAAGAATGGTGCTTTTAATCAGCCCCTAGACACAATAAAAATGTTTAATCATATTGGGTCATCTGGGGAGATTTTAATTAATAACGATAATTATACCTTTGATTATGATTATCTGGTCAGAACTAATGTAGGAGATTATAAAGTAACTGATTTTGAACTTGAAACGAAAAGTTGTAGAACGGCTTGG
>RDZP01000117.1 GCA_004294005.1 Cytophagia bacterium | reverse complement strand
TTAAATATATATTTTTGATTATTGAAATATTTATTATAATTTTGCGTAATGATAGTATGATTATGTAGTATATCATTTATAATTACAATGCAAAGTAAATACTAAAATTTTATAAATCAAAATTTTGTTATAACTTTTTTTTGATTTTAACATTTTATTTAATTATTATTTAATTTTTTTACACAAAAACAAATTTTTTTTAACAATTTATGGAAAATTTATCGTTTAGAATCGAGAAAAAATTATCAGAAATGGGCTGGACAAAGAAAAAACTTTGTGCAGAACTTGATATTACTGAAAATGGTTTTAAAAAAATGTTGGATTTAGGAAGCATAAAATTTGAAACAATCAAAAAAATATGCAAAATTCTCAATGTACCTTTGATTTTTTTTGAGGATAATCAAACTAATGTATCATTTAATCAAAATAATATATTAGTTGAAAAGGATAAAAAAACAAATTATTGGAAACTTAAATACGAAAGAGATATTAAAAATTATGAATTAAAAGAAAAACAATTACTAAGCATAATTGAGAATCAGTCAAAGCATTAGGAACGCCAAATTAAACCTTTCGTATTTCGTTATTTTTTTTCAAAAAAAAAGCGGGGTATGTTTTGGCGTTCGGGTTTGAAATATAACAAAAAAAGGGGTTTTAAAGCGTTTTAATGTAGTTTTTAGGGGATTTTTAACCGTCCCTTTCTCTGCGGATATAATAATAGTCCTATTTCATATACGAAATAGGGCTTTTTTTATAAGTAAAATAGACCCACCCATATTATAATTATGGTATTGTCCTAACTCTTTAACTATTTCCTTGAATGTGTAGCCTTCTGCTCGTAATTCGGCAAATTTTTCTAATTTCATTAATATTTATTTTTATTGCTAAATTTGTTTTTAGCACTGCAAAGATAAAATGAAAAAATAAGCCCAAATAAATTTTGGACATACTGAATACAAAAAAACGCTAACAGGTAAATTTTGGATATATTCAATGTAAAAAAACGAAAATTTATAGAATTAGTGAAATTATTAGTTTTTTATTGAAATGAACTTTGTTTTTGGTCTGTTCACTTGTACGAAGTGCAATGTTTTTTTGAGAGAAGATTTATAAAAATGGTATTAAAGGTATCAAAATTTAACTGTAAATATCCTAAAATTGATGATAAATAATTATAGATTATAAATTTTCTTATAAAAAAAATCCTACCTTTTGAGTAAGATTTTTTTATTTAATTGTGAGTAAGAATATCACAAAAAAGCAAGTATTTTATATTTATTTTTGTTTAAAATTGATAACATCTACTAACTTTAGTAAATTTTTTAAAATTTAATAAGAAACTATGTAAAAACTAATTTTTATATGGTTTGTTATTGGTTTTCAACTATGCAGTTCATCTAATCATTTTTGTTATTCTTAAAAATTTTCATAAATATAAAAAATAATTTTGATATAAAAAGTGAAATTAAAAAAAATGTAGTGGTAATAAAAATCTCACGCTACCTTTTTCTTTCACTTAAATAGATTCAAGTATTTTTTTACACACTTATTTATGCAATAGTACCTTTTTCAAAAACGAATACAATTTAAAACTTCTCAAACCAATTATTAAAAAAATTGGAATCAAAGAAAAATGTAATCTTTGTGGAAAAATAACCCAAGCAGCCAACAATAAACCAATTAAAAATAAATTAATACCAAAATAAAGCGAAAGCCAAGTAGGTTTTGTTTTTTTCAAAAAGAACCAAATCACTAAAAAATGTGTCGGCAACGCCCAAACAACATTCAAATTAGATTGAACGGCTTTATGGTCTGTAAAAACACTCATTCCAATAAAAAAAATACCTATCAAACCCAATAAACCAAATAAAAAACCATCTAATAAAAATGAATGACGACCATTTTTGAAACCCAAATAACTTACCAAAGCAAACAATAGAAAGAAAGTCGAGAAAATAATAGTAGGTGTAAAAATAGGAATTTTTTTGACAATAAACTCACCTACAGGTTGTTTTGTGATAATAACCAAAGGCACACTTTCCCCTTTTTCGTTGATTATTTTGGCATTATCAAAAGCATTTTGAAGTTTATTAGGTAAAAACATTTGCTCTGAATAATTTGGTTTTTTATCAGCAGGCAAACCCAAAATTAAAGTAATTCCTACATTGAGCCAAGGTTCTGAAAGATAAGGAGCCAAAAAATCTCTAAAAGTAAATTTTTCGGGAGCAGAAGATTGACCAAAAACTAATTTTTTTTCTAATGATTTTGCTAACACATCACGTACACGCGTAGAACAATTATCATAAAAAAAATCATACAAGTAATACCTGTTTTTAGGTAAAAAATTATTCTCTAAAAAATCTAAAATCGCTTGTTTTTGTGTAAGATTGATATTCAAAATTTGTTCATAAACAGGGCGACCTTGACTTTGATAAAAAGCCAAAAACGCTGCATAATTTTCTTTTGATAAAGAATAATTGAGCCTCCCTTGAATAAATTTGCCCATAAAATTAGGCTCATCAAAATCAAAAGTACCATAATTATACATCACATCTAAACCATAAAAACTATCATAGACTCTAATGCCACTATGTCCAAAAACTGCATACAAATCTTCACCGGGCGCACCTGTGATAATACTAATTTGTGCTTTTTCTGATAATTTGAACGCCTTTAAAGGCATTTGAAACAAAAAAATAAAAAATAACAAAGAAAAAAAGTAAAAAATAAATTGGTTTTTTTTCATAATAATACTATTTTTATAAAATTTCTAATAATTCTTTTGCACTTCGAATCGAATTTTCAGAAATAGTAGAACCGCTAATCATTTGCGCAATCTCTTGGATACGCTCTTGTTCTGAAAGTTGTTTGATGCGGCTAATTGTCCTTTCAGCATTGTTATCTTTGTAAACAAAATAATGATTATTGCCTTTTGATGCAATTTGTGGGAGATGTGTTATTGCCATAATTTGATGTTGATTAGACATAATTTGAAACATTTTTCCCATTTTAAAAGCAATTTCTCCCGAAATTCCTGTATCAATTTCATCAAAAATAATCGTTGGTAATGCGGTTTTGTTCGCTAAAATATATTTCACTGCTAACATCAACCTCGAAAACTCTCCACCTGATGCAACTTTGCTAATCTCTTGCGGATTAACGCCTTTATTGGCACTGAATAAAAAATTAACAATATCGATGCCTTCCTGAGTGGGTTCTTGCAGCGTGATGTTCACTTGCAAAACAGCATTAGGCATACCCAATTCATTCAATAATTGCATCAATTCTTGTGCTAAAATCGCTTTGATTTGATGGCGTGAATCAGATAAAATAATTGCTTTTTGGTCTAAAATTATTTTTTTCTCTTTAAGTTGAGAAGATAATTCTTGAATTTCATCATCAAAATTTTCAACTTTTCTGACTTTTTCTTCTAAAATTTCTTGTTTTTTTAATAGTTCTTGAATAGTTTTTGCTTGATGTTTTTTTTGTAATTGATAAATCAAACTTAATCTTTGGTTCAATTCTTCTATTTTTTCGGGAGAGTATTCGATAGATTCATATTCTTTTTCGATTTCATCAGCAATATCTTGTAATTCTGCTCTACAACTTTCTAAACGTTCATATAATTCTGCATAAACCGCTGAAATATCAGTCAAAGACGACAGCAAATTGGTGTTCATACGCAACTCGTCTGTAACTGCATTATCACCTACACTCAAATACAAAGCAATGCGTTGAAATTTCGTTTTGATTTCTTCAGAGCGTTCTAATTTTTGTAATTCTTGTTCGGCTTCTTCTTGTTCGTCAGGCAATAATTTTGCTTCTTCTAATTCTTTGTATAAAAATGAATTATAATCGTATTCTTTTTGAAATTCTGCGTATTCTTTTTGTTTTTGTTGGTATTGTTTTTTGATTTGACTGTATGCTTTGTAAGCAATTTGGTATTCTTTGAGCAAATTTTGATTATTAGCAAACAAATCTACGATATTGAGTTGAAAAATATGATTGCCTAATTGCAAATTATCGTGTTGAGAATGCACATCTAATAATTTTGTGCCAATCAATTTGAGTGTATCCAAATTAACAGGTGTATCATTGATAAATGCCCTTGATTTGCCCGAAGGTGCAATTTCTCTACGGATTGTTGTCTGCGTTTGATAGTCTAAATCAGCATTATCAAACAAAGATTGCATTTGATAAGCCGTAATATCAAACAAAGCCTCGATAACGCATTTTTCGTTTTCATTAAACAAAGCCTTTGTATCTGCTCTATTGCCCAACAACAAACCGATTGCACCCAACATTATCGATTTCCCTGCACCCGTTTCCCCAGTGATAATATTCAATGCCTGATGCGGTTGAAGGTGCAAATGCTCAATCAATGCGTAGTTTTTGATTTCTAATTCTTTTAGCATAAATTTAATAGATACTTCTAAAATCGACTATAAATTCAGTAATTTGATTGATTTCAAAATTGTATTTTTTTAATAAATTATCTTGAAATTTGATGTTATTTTGATGAATAGATAAAATTTTTCCATGAAAAGTAACTTCATTGTCAATAATCAAATTAAGTTCTACATTGATATATTTTGCTAAATTTTCTGCTACATTCTCACCATAAAATCTAATTTGTCTTTTACCCATTTTTGTAAATATATTTATTGGTAATACTACAAATGTAATGTTTTGTCATGCTGAACGAAGTGAAGCATCTTTGCCATTGAATAGCATTTTGTGAACGAAAAGGTAGATTTTTCGCTTCGCTCAAAAAGACAAAAACATTACAACTATAAAACCACCTATTTATTTTTTGCACAAAATTATAAATATATTGTTTAAAAAAAAACTTTTTTCTTAATTTTTTTATAAAATATATAAAAAATTACTTTTTTTTTGAGAGCAATAAAATAATAGCTATATTTGCAAAACAAACATAAAAGATTGTATTATCGTAATTATTTAGGTCAATTTACCCCAGCGGGGTAATATCTTTGTAGAAAAAAATGAAAATGTATTGTTTAACTCCGTAGGAGTGGTATTTAAAAATTATAATATCATAACAAAATATCATTTATATCACTCCTACGGAGTTTTATTTTCAAATTTATTTTATTTTTCTACAAAGATAACACGCCTAAAGGCGTTAAACAACATTACCTAAATAGTTACGTATTATCAAAAAAAACAAAAAAATTATGAAACCCAAAGAAATACTTGCGATAGAAAAACACTACGATATTACGCTTGAAGAAGTAAAAAGTGTTATGGAAATTATAGGTTGGTATCATAAAAATAGTTATTTGCTTGATGAAAAAAAAGAAATAATTGGCTTAACCCTAATAAGAAGTTCGCTTTCGGACATTTCATTCTTACAATTTTTAATAAATTTAAAATATTTGAATTTGTTTAGCAATACAATCACTGATATTTCATTTTTGAAAGTTGCAATAAATTTAGTGAAATTAGATTTAGAAAGTAATCAAATTTCCGATTTCTCATCTTTAAAATCTTTAACAAACTTGACACATTTGACTTTAGAAGGTAATTTGATTTCAGATATTTCATTTTTACAATCTTTAACTAATTTGGTGTATTTAGATTTATCATGTAATAGTTCAACTTTAAATTATTCATTTTTAGAGCCTTTGATAAATCTAAGGAGTTTGATTCTATCAGAAAATCGGATTACAGATATTTCTTTTTTAAAATCTCTGACAAATTTAACGACTTTGGATTTATGGGACAGTAAAATATTAGATACATCACCATTAAAATCTTTGTTAAATTTAAAAAAATTGAATTTGTACGAAAATAAACTTTTAGATTATTCTTTTTTAGAACCTTTAACAAATTTAACACATTTAGATTTAACAGATAATCACATTTCAGACATTCCCTCTTTACAATCTTTGACAAATTTAACGCATTTATTTTTATCAAATAATCAAATTTCAGACATTGCCTCTTTACAATCTTTGACAAATTTAACGCATTTAGATTTATTAGATAATCAAATTTTAGACATTACTTCTTTACAATCTTTGACAAATTTAACGAGTTTAAATTTAGACAATAATAAAATTTCAGACATTTCCTCTTTACAATCTTTGACAAATTTAACGGGGTTATATTTAGAACATACTCAAATTTCAGACATTTCCTTTTTACAATCTTTGACAAATTTAACTTATTTATATTTATCAGAAAATCAAATTTTAGACATTTCCTCTTTACAATCTTTGACAAATTTAACGCAATTACATTTAAACTATAATCAAATTTTAGACATTTCCTCTTTACAATCTTTGACAAATTTAACTTGGTTAAAATTAGAAAATAATCCTTTTTTAGATAAACTTCCTGCTGCTATGCAAAGTAAAGATGATTTGGAAATTTTGCGTTACTGGGTAAGTAATCTTGTGTAATTTTTTTATTGCTAAATTTTATCTGTGTCAATTTTATAAAAATACTCAAAAATTAAAAAAACAATCAAAACAAAAAAGGTTTGATTGTTTTTTTACTAATAAATAATCAACGATAAAAACTACACCAATACTTCTTCTAACTCCTTCAAATCCACAGTAGCCAATACTGCTTCTTCAGCCTCAAGAGTTTGAGGAGGTGCAAATCTATTCAAACGAAAATATTGATAAGGAGCAAGGTCATCATTATCAATCTCTTGCAACTTGCAGCCATAGGCGCCACCTTGCATCAATAATTTATCTATTTGAATAATATTATAAGTTTCTCCTTTTTTTACCCATCTCGAAGTTGGTACCTCATTAGGTCTAAGCGTATCATCAATACAAATTACTTGAATATTCATTTTTTTTGTCTATAAATAAATTGAGTGTTGTTATTTGAAAATATATTTCAATTATTATGCAAAATTATAAAAAATAAATTTAATTTTTGTAACTATTTAGGTATTATCAACAAAAATTAGTATTTTATCTTGTGCAAGCGTGGACGCTTGCACAAGATAACAACTGGTGCAAGCGTCCACGCTTGCACAAGATAACAACTGGTGCAAGCGTCCACGCTTGCACCAAAAGTACCTAAATAGTTACTAATTTTTTTTATACTTGCCAAATATCTATCTGTTTGATAAAACCTGCGGCGTTTTTGTGTCCGCCACCGCCAAATTGTCCTGCAATTTTTGCTACATCAAATTCACCGATTGACCTCAAACTAAAATTACGTTGATTAGCAACATCAAAATAAACCACAGAAAATGGAATTTGTGGATTGACTTTGCATAATTGATTACCAATTTCACTTTGTAAAACAGCACTATTGACCACCAACACATCAAAACCTGCAACTTTTGTAATGCGTGCATTTTTGCACAATCTATCCACAATTTGATTTTGATATTTTATTAAAGTTGTCCCTTCTTTGATAAGTTGTTCGACTGCAAAACTATCCCAAAGCAAAAAATCCATTGTATAAGCACGCAACGCAGCCGAAAATTCCTTAGATTGAGGCAACTCAAAACGCCATAAATCTTTGTCTTGAATATATTGTAAAAACAAAGGTGGCTGTGTTTTATGCACATATTCCCACGTCAAAACTGCACCACTTTTTTGCATATCAAAAATTGCCGTTACATTTTTATATTTTTCATAATCAAATTTTTGCATATTTTCTACTGCACTTTGATGATGGTCAAGAATCAAAATTTCTTTCATTCTTGTTGCCAACTCTGTCATTACTTCAACAGAATAACAAAAATCTACCAACCAAACTACACTATCATTTTCAATCTGAGGCAACGGAAAACTATGCTGAACGGGAATATAAACGATATTGTTATATTTTTCTTTTTTCCAAATGCTATAAGCAGCACCAAATCCATCGGGACATTGTGCATGATAAAGTATATATTTTTTCATAACTATTAAAACATAAAAACAGGTTTTTTCATTCCAAAAATGATTAAAAAAATAAAGTAATTGTGGGCGATTACGGGCTATCGTGCAAAGCACAGAGCCAAAAAAGAGAGAAAAAACTCGCAAAGCCTCGTTTTTCTCTCTTTTTGTCTCTGCAAGTCTGCT
>RDZP01000198.1 GCA_004294005.1 Cytophagia bacterium | reverse complement strand
CCATTTTTATCAAGTGCCTACCAGCAGATTAAACGAGCAAGTTAAACGGAATAGCAATCGTTTTCCAGCTGATTTTATGTTTCAACTTAGCGAAGAAGAGACAGTAATCTTGATATCGCAAAATGCGATATCAAGTTGGGGTGGTACACGAAAATTTCCTTATGTGTTTACCGAACAAGGTGTAGCAGCAGTTTCGGCTGTGTTAAAAAGCGAAAAAGCCGCAGAGGTAAGTATAAATATTATGAGAGCATTTGTGAGTATGCGGAAATTTATCTCCCACAACGCCTTACTCTTCCAAAAAGTAGATAAACTAGAAATCAAACAACTAGAAACCGACCAAAAATTTGAACAAATATTTAAAGCCTTAGAAAAAAATAATCCACCGCCCAGTAAAGGTGTTTTTTTTGAAAATCAAGTTTTTGATGCCTATGTATTTGTTGCCGATATTATAAAAAATGCAAAAACCGATATAATGCTTATTGATAATTATGTTGATGAAACAGTACTCACTTTGTTATCTAAAAGAAACAAAACGGTTACAGCAACCATTTATACCAAGCAGATAAATAATCAATTACAACTCGACCTTGCTAAACATAACCAACAATATCCCACCATAAATATAAAAACACTCGGTTTTACTCACGACCGTTTTTTGATAATAGACCGTACCCAACTTTACCACATTGGCGCATCGCTAAAAGATTTAGGTAAAAAATGGTTCGCTTTTTCTAAAATGGATTCATTAGTTAAAGATGTATTATCAAAATTAAATTAAGTTTGCAAAAAATATAGCCTCCATCGCTACTTGATGAAATTATGATGATGAGATTTTTTACCCTTTTATTACTCTCTATTTTTTTTACGCTTAACGCGGATGCCCAAACGGCAAGCATAATCGGCAACGTAAAAAATGCCGATAACAGCCCCATAAAAAACGGAATTATAGCCCTAAAAGCCACCAAATTTAATACCGAAATAGCACCAACGGGAGAATATCTTTTAAAAAACATCCCCTACGGCAACTATACTTTAGTGATTTTTGCATTGGGTAAACAAACCATCGAACAAGAAATTGTAGTAGATAAAGACATAAGCGCCCAAAATTTTACCCTGCAAAACCTAGCCGATAGGCTACTAAACGAAGTAGTAGTTTTAGCCCAACAAGAAAAAGCCTTAGGCATTGTACGCCTTAACTCGGTGCAAAACTTTACCATGTACGAAGGCAAAAAAAATGAAATCATTGTTTTAAAAAACCTGATAGCCAATACCGCCACCAATAACCCACGCCAAATTTACGGGCAAATAACAGGCTTAAATATTTGGGAAAGCGATGGTGCTGGCCTACAATTAGGTATAGGTGGCCGTGGCCTTAGCCCTAACCGCACCAGCAATTTTAACACCCGCCAAAACGGATACGATATTAGTGCCGATGCCCTTGGCTACCCCGAAAGTTATTACACCCCGCCAGCCGAAGCCATCGAAAAAATTGAGGTAATTAGAGGCGCATCATCCTTACAATACGGTACCCAATTTGGCGGTACAGTAAACTTTCAGTTTAAAAAAGGCGCAGCAAACACCCCGATAGA
>RDZP01000116.1 GCA_004294005.1 Cytophagia bacterium | reverse complement strand
GGGCTATCGTGCAAAGCACAGAGCCAAAAAAGAGAGAAAAAACTCGCAGAGCCTCGTTTTTCTCTCTTTTTGTCTCTGCAAGTCTGCTTCTATCCCTATCGCGCAATACAAAAAAATAAATGAATAATTATTTGATTTTTAATACAAAAATACTTTCTATCATTTTAACAAAATAACATGGAAAAAAAACTTATTTTAAATGCTTTACAAATAGAAATTACTTTGTCAAGATTAAGCCACCAACTTATTGAAAATCATCAAGATTTTTCAGATACAATTTTATTAGGCTTACAACCAAGAGGCATATTTTTATTAGATGCTTTGGTTGAAAAACTAACTACAATTTTATCAAAAAAAATAGTTTTTGGTTACTTAGATACTACCTTTCATCGAGATGATTTCAGAAAAAGAGAAGTTGCTTTGCGTCCCAATAGTACGAAAATTGAACATTCTTTGGAAAATAAAAAAATTATTTTGATTGATGATGTACTTTATACAGGTCGTTCAGTAAGAGCCGCCTTAGATGCTATGTTGAGTTTTGGGAGACCTTCGCAAGTAGAAATGCTTACACTTATTAACCGCCTTTATACACGAGATTTACCCATCGAACCCAACTATAGTGGCATTGAAGTCAATACATTAGAGCATCAAAAAGTAATTGTAGAATGGAAAAATAAAGATATTGCTGAAAATCAAGTGTGGTTAGTTTGGCATTAAAACAAAAAAAGACTGCTTTCAAAAAAACAGTCTTTTTATAAAACCAAAAAGCAAAGTAAAACAAAATTCTCAAAAAAAAACAAAAACAAAACAAATGAAATGAATTATCTATATTTTAAAAATATTAATCTTCTTTGGATTGGTAGTTTTAGCACACCACCTTCTATTTGCGTGGTAATGCTTTTTTAACTACTAAAGGACGACCTTTTAAATCTAAGCCGTTTAATCCTTCAACAGCTGCACCACCTGCGTTGTCATCACTCATTTCCACGAAGCCAAATCCACGTGATCTGCCTGTGTCGCGGTCGGTAATAATTTTAACAGATTCCACGTTGCCATATTCAGCAAAACGTGATTGCAATTCATTCTCAGTTACCTGGAATGCAATGTTTGAAACGTAAATGTTCATTGAAATAAAATAAATTTATAATAATACGCTGTAAAGTTAAAGAGTATTTTTGATACTTCCAAATATTTCATAAAAAAGTTTTAAAAAAAGTTAATTTTTTTTTGATTTTTTTGGTTTTTTCAAAATAATCCACCTTGAATAGCATTATTGAATGAATTTTTGGGAGAATTTTCTTTTAAATTTTGATTTGTATTTTCAGTTTCCCCTATCATTTTTAAAAATTCTTTTTCAGTAATCATATTAATTTTTAACTTTTGTGCTTTTTCTAATTTACTTGGTCCCATATTTTCACCTGCCACCAAAAAATCTAAATTTTTTGAAACTGTTGTACCCAATTTCCCTCCAAATGTTACTACCTTATTTTGTAATTGCTCTCTATTTTGTAAAAATGTGCCTGAAAATAAAAAAGTTTTTCCTAATAATTTATCATCACTGACAATTATTTTATTTTCATTCGTTTGAGAAAATTGCAAACCATAATTTTTTAGGTTTTCAATCAATGTCAAATTTTCATCATCTTTAAAAAAATCTACTACACTTTGTGCAGTCCTTTCACCAACATCTCTCACATTTGATAATTGTTCTAAAGTTGCTTTTGCCAAATTGTCAATATTTTCAAAATGCTCCACAAGTTTTCTTGCACCTGTTTCGCCTACAAATCTAATTCCTAAACCAAACAATACTTTTTCAAACGGAACTTCTTTTGATTTTTGTAATGCAGCCAAAATATTTTCGACTGTTTTTTCTTTAAAGCCTATTTTTTTTGATTTACCTGTTTGCTCATCAACAATTATTTTTTCTAAACCAAATAATTTTTGATAAGTTAAAGTATAAAAATCATCAATATTTCTTAATAAACCTTTTTCAAATAACAATTCTATTTTTCCTTCTCCCAAACTATCCATATTCATTGCTTTACGATGAATAAAATGCTCTAATTTTCCTTTGATTTGTGGTGGACAACCTTTAGTATTTGGGCAAAAATGTTGTGCCTCGCTTTCTTTTCGAACCAATAAAGTATTGCACTCTGGACAATGCGTAATATATTGAATAGTGTTAGTATTCAAACCGCGTCTTGTCATATCGACTCCCGTAACTTTAGGTATAATTTCTCCACCCTTTTCTACAAAAACATAATCATTTTCACACAAACCTAACCTTTCTATTTCATTGGCATTGTGCAAAGAAGCACGCTTAACAGTAGTGCCTGCCAAAAAAATAGGCGTGAGCTCAGCCACAGGCGTAATCGCACCCGTTCTTCCTACTTGATAACTCACCGATTTGAGTTGTGTAGCAATGCTTTCTGCCTTGTATTTATAAGCAATTGCCCAACGCGGACTTTTGGAAGTAAAACCAAGTGCATTTTGATAATCATAACGATTGACTTTGATGACAACTCCATCTGTTTCGACAGGCAAATTTTCTCTTTCTTTATCCCAATATTGAATAAACTTCAAAACCTCTTCTACATTTTTACATTTTTTATAGGTATTAGACACAGGAAATCCGACTTTTTCTAAAGTTTCAACTGCTTCAGAGTGCATTTTAAAAGGAATATTATCTGCATAATAAAAATAAATAAAAGCATCTAATTTTCGTTTCGCTACTTCACTTGATTCTTGTAATTTCATTGTGCCTGATGCAGTATTTCTTGGATTAGCATATTTTTCTAATCCAATATCTTCTCTTTCTTGATTGATTTCTTCGAATACTTTTTTAGGCATAAAAATTTCACCTCTCACTTCAAATGCTGTCCCTAATTGTGAGTCATCTACACGCATTGGAATCGTTTTGATAGTTTTTACATTATTCGTAACCTCATCACCTTGTACGCCATCACCACGTGTAACACCTCTTACCAATAAACCATTTTCATAAATCAAACTTATCGAGACACCATCAAATTTTAGTTCACAAACATATTCTATATCTGCAAAACTAAAATCAGCATCAATTAATCCTTTTTTTACTCTTTTATCAAAATCTATCAAATCTTCTTCTGAATAAGTATTGCCCAAAGATAACATTTGATATTTATGTTTGACCGTTGGGAAATCCTTACTAATCGTCCCTCCCACTCTTTGTGTAGGAGAATCAGGCTGTTTAAATTGTGGGTATTTTATTTCTAAATTTTGTAATTCTTCTAACATTTTATCAAACTCAAAATCAGTAACAATAGAAGTGTGTTTTTGATAATACATTAAATTATAATAATTTAATTTTTCAGTTAGTTCTTTAATTCTTTGCTCCATATTTTTATTAAATATAAATAAGTATATTTTTTTTGCAAAAATAATAAGAATTTTATCAATAAACAATATTTTTTTGTGGAGGATATCTATAAAATGAATTATTTTCGACAAAAAAGCCTTTATCAAAAGATAAAGGCTTTTTTTATTCTCAATATTTTTAATTTTTATTTATCCAATATTTGAAATTCTGTACGTCTATTCAAAGTACGGTTTTTTTCGTTTGTATTAGGATAAGCAGGTTTTTCAAAGTTATAACCTTTTACCTCTACACGATTAGCATCTATTCCTCTTTCAATCATATAATTTGCGACTGCTTTTGCTCTTTGAGTCGAAAGTGATTGATTATAAGCGGCAGAACCAATGTTACAAGTATGTCCACCTAATTCTACTCTTACAGAAGGATTTTCTTGCATAAATTTCAACAAACTATTACAAGACTCTTGTGAAATAGGTTTGTTAATATTACTTTTATCATAATCAAACAATACCAAAAACTTAAAGTCAGGTTTTGCAACTGGTTTATCAATATCAGGTTTTGAACTTAAACCTGGTGCAGTAATATTTAGACCCGTTTTATCTAATTTTACCATTGTACGTTTTGGAGCACTCAAACGATAAATATCTTTATCACCTAAACCACCTTCCTCTGCTGATACATAATAACCCATTTTTCCATCGTCAGTCAATATTAAGTGTGCATCATCTTCTGGTCCGTTAATAGGTGTTCCTAAATTTTCTGGTTGTCCAAAGCTATCACCATTTTTAGTAGAGCGAAATACATCAAATCCACCCATTGTATCATGTCCTTTTGAACTAAAATAGAAAGTATTTCCGTCACTTGTCAAAAATGGGGCATCATCATCATAAGGAGTATTGATAGGTGCGCCTAAGTTTTTAGGAGTTCCCCAATCTTTTCCTTCTTTTTTGACAACATAAATATCTAATCCACCCATTCCACCTGGTCTATCACTTGCAAAATACATTGTATTACCATCAGTAGTAATACAAGCAGCTGTTTCTTGGAACTTACTATTAATGTTTTTATTCATTTTTTTAGGCTCTGGAAACATATCTTTTTTGCTATTTCTTTTACTTTCATACAAATCACCTTTTGTTTTTGTATTATCTCTATAAATTAATAACAAATTACCATCAGGTGAGAGTGCTGCAGCAGCGTCATGATATTTTTTATTCAAATTGGTTATATTTTGTGCTTTTGAAAATTTACCATTTTTGTTTTCAGCCATATAAACATCTTCAAAATATTCATTATCTGAATAATCTACTCTTTTGCCTACATTTTCGGATCTACGAGAGGTAAATACCATAAAAGATGTATCACTCGGAATCAAAGGTGTATAGTCAGGTCCAACACTATTAATGCCATCTCCTAAGTTCTCAATGGTAGCATAAATAGGATCTTTTGAATATTTAATACCATTATCACACTCAATTATTTTTTTATCACACATTTTTATCATGTTATCCAAATCAGCGGTTCTTTTTTCTTTCGCGCGTCTTTTCATTTTGGCATCACCTGCTACTTCTGATTTTGCTTTTTCAAGCATCGGTTTGGCTTTTAGATAAGTTTCTTTTGCGGTTTCATATTCCGCTTTTGCGTGATAAGATTGTGCCAACATATAAGGCAATTCAGGTTTAAAATCTGCTTTTTCATCACTTACTTTTTTCAAATAAGTGTATGCTTCTTTTTTTGAGGCAGAGTTTAACAAACAAACACCCATTTGATAGTTGTATTCCAATTCATTTGGTTTTGATTTCAAGAGACCTTTATATATTTCCATAGCAGAATTATATTCGTTGTATTCCATTGAAATTTGTGCCTCTTTATTCAAACGTGCTATTTCTCTCTCTTGAGCTTTTAGTTCAAAAGTTAATAAACCAAGCACTACTAAACAAGTAGCTAAGATAAATATCTTTTTCATGTTTTTAAATTTTTGTTTTTTATAATTACGAAGAAGCGACATATAATTATACCAAAACTAAGCCAAAATCGTTTAGTTTTGATACATTAAGAAAAATCAAAGCGAATTATCTACTACGATAACGTGGATGACGACGAGTTGTTAATATATAATTCAAATGAAAGCCTGTAACCACATACATGTCATTTTTACCAAATAAGCCTGTGCCTCTTACATCTCCTTTCAAACCATAGCTTCCCAAACGTTGATAGCCTGGTAATTGTACCAAATTATTCAAATCATCATTTGAACCAAAAGCTGTAGAAACGCCTCCTACAATAGCACTCACCGCCGCAATATCACGTGGTTTACCTGTCAAAGCAGAAGTAGGCTCAGCAGAACGATCTGCCATTTTTCTTGCTAAATCAGAACTCAAATCACGAATATCAGCATAACGTCCACTTACATCATCTAAATGGTCAGTAGTTGTAAATCTAAAACCGATTTCGGCAGATATATCTAATTTATCATTCAAACGATAACGCAAACCAACTCCAACAGGAAATGCTAATTGCCATAAAGAATATGCTTTTGCATAACCCGGTTTACCTTGTCCTTCTGTTCCTAATGGTTGTAAAGCTACCCAATCTGCACCCATTGCAGTAGGTGTTTTTGCTTTTGGATTATGATAAAAACCAGCAACACCAGCCATCACATAAGGAGTAAGGTAAGAACGACGATAAAAACGGCCTTTACTGCTTTTAAATTCATAAATACCTACAACAGCCAATTCAAAAAGGTCATTTCTGAAATGTAAATTACGTCCATATCTAGATGCTCCATCTAAATCTTTCAAAGTAGCGGCTTGTGAATCATCACCCACAATTCTACCATAACCAAAACTTGCACGAAGAGACAAATTTTTAGTCATTTTTTTAGAAATATTGATAGCAATGTTAGGACGTGTGAACTCAAGTTTAGTAGAAACGTATTGTTTTAATGGATTCAAATCTCCAAAATAATTAAATGCGTTTACTTGAAACCCTACACTCCAATATTTTTCAATCAATTGACTTGGAGGAGTTCTTTGTGCATAAATGTTAGTTGAAATTGCTAAAAAAGCAATTAACAACAAAATAGGTACTGACTTTTTCATAGTAAAAATGTATGCTTTTCCTGTAATTTGTTGAAAAACAAGTTGTTTTTTTTTAATGTTATTTCTTTTTTAAGTGATTTTTGCTTGCAAGTTATAACTTTTTTTTTATAAAACCAAAAAAAAAGAAAAATTGTTGCAAAAAATCATAATATATTACGTCTTTTATTTTCTTAATAAGTAATTTTTTGTTCACTAAATCATATCAAATTTTGTATAAGGAACTAAAATTTTTGGTATTTTAATACCTTCTGGCGTTTGATTATTTTCTAAAATAGAGGCTACAATTCTTGGCAAAGCCAAAGCACTTCCATTTAAAGTATGAGCAGTGTGGTTTTTTTTGTCCGCGTCTCTGTATCTTAGTTGTAATCTATTTGCTTGAAAAGCCTCAAAATTACTGACCGAACTTACTTCTAACCAACGCTTTTGGGCGGCTGAATATACTTCCATATCATAAGTCATAGCAGAAGTAAAACCCATATCTCCTCCACACAAACGCAATACACGATAAGGTAATTCTAATTTTTCTAATAGCCCTTGCACATATTGGCTCATTTGCTCTAAAATCTGATAAGATTGTTGTGGATGTGCTATCTGTACAATTTCTACTTTATCAAATTGATGTAAACGATTCAAACCACGTACATGCGCTCCCCATGAACCTGCTTCACGTCTAAAACAAGGCGTATAACCTACATTTTTGATAGGCAAATCTTTTTCTTCTATGATTACATCTCGATATAAATTCGTAATTGGCACTTCTGCCGTTGGAATCAAATACAATTCATCTTCATTTGCAAAATACATTTGTCCATCTTTGTCAGGCAGTTGTCCTGTTCCAAAACCTGATTCTTTATTAATTAAAATAGGTGATTGTATTTCTTTGTACCCTGCTTTTTCAGCCTCATCTAAAAAAAAGTTGATTAAAGCACGTTGTAATTTTGCCCCTTTTCCTTTATAAACAGGAAAACCTGCTCCTGTAATTTTAATACCCAACTCAAAATCGATAATATCATATTGTTTGATAAGTTCCCAATGAGGAACTGCATTTTCGTGCAGTTGTGGTAATGATTCTGGCGTTTTGATAATTTCATTATCCTCTGGAGTTTTACCTGCTTTTACTTTTTCAAAAGGCACATTCGGTAATTTGACTTGCATTTCATACAAAGTACTTTCTGCCTCTTTGAGTTTAATTTCTAAATCTTTACTTTTTATTTTTAAATCTGTGGTTGTAGTTTTGGCTTGTTCTGCTTCTATTTTTTGATTATTTTTCATCAATTCACCAATAGATTTAGACAATTTATTCATCTCTGCATTTGTATTGTCTAATTCAAGTTGATACTCTCGCCTTCTTTGGTCTATAGCAATGATTTCTCTTACCAATATTTCAGCATTAGTAAAATGTCTTTTTTTTAGCCCTTCTATTACTTTATCAGTTTGTTCACGAAGCAAATTAAGCGATAACATAAATTTCTAAATAATATAGTTTGAGATTTTTGATATGAAATTAAGTTGCAAAGTTAAGTATTTTTTTTATATTTCATCTAATTTTTTATTATTTTTAGAAAAAAATAAAATAAATGTTAATTTTAACAATCAAAACTAATTTTTACACAAGTCAGGTTAAACGCACCTAATAATTTTTTAAAATTTATTAAAATTAAAATAATATTTTGTTTTTTTTGCATTCAATAAAATTTTATTTTTTTTTAATTTG
>RDZP01000197.1 GCA_004294005.1 Cytophagia bacterium | reverse complement strand
TTTATTTTACATATTTTCAATTTGTCTTTTCAGTTCTTCTTTATCAGGTAAATATAAAAGATATTTAGCTGCAAAAATCTGATTATTATCTTTGGGTAAGGTTATTTCTACCAAAGCATTGCTTTTATCTTTGCATAACACAATACCAATTGTAGGATTTTCATCTTCCATTTTTACAAATCTATCATAATAATTGACATACATTTGCATTTGTCCAAGGTCTTGATGTTTTAATTTACCTATTTTTAAATCAATCAAAACAAAACATTTTAAGATACGATTGTAAAGCACTAAATCAATATAGTAATGGTCTTCATCAAAAGTAATTCGTTTTTGTCTTGACTCGAATAGAAAACCTTTGCCTAATTCCATCATAAATTTTTCTATTTTAGCAATAATTGCACTTTCTAATTCGGTTTCTGCAAATTCACTTTTTTCTTCTAAACCTAAAAACTCTAAAATATATGGTTCTTTTATCAAGTCTTCAGGTTTTTCAATGATTTGTCCTTCTTTGCTAAGTGCTAAAATATTTTCTTTGTTTTTACTCAAAACCAAGCGTTCATACAAGGAACTATTAAACTGCCTTTCTAATTCTCGTACACTCCAACGCTGTTGATGAGCTTCTATTTCATAAAAATTACGTTCTAATTCGTTGTCTATTCGAGATAATAATAAATAATGCGACCAACTTAAAACTTTGTCAGAATTCCGCAACACTGTTGCGGAATTCTGAAGTTTTTTATAAACACGTCGCATACGTTCTAAATTATCTACAGAAAAACCTTTCCCAAATTTTTGTGTAAGTTTTTCTGAAAGATTCTTCAAAATCTTTTTAGAATATTCAGCACGATTTTTTCCTTGTTGCTCAAACTCTACAATGTACTTTCCTATTTCAAAATAAGTAAGCGTCATAATGCTATTGGTTTGAGTTACAACGGCACTACGACCGTTTTCGAGTAGCAAAATAACATTGGCAATTAAGTTGTCTTCATTTAAAGACGTGAGATTATTTTTCATATTTTTTATTTTGTCAAGGCTTTTTCTAAAAGATTGTGCAAGCGTTCATTATCCTTTTGAAGATTAGCAATATGAGATAAATAAGATGCTTTTAATTCTTGTAAGACATTTTGATTTGCCCCAATTCCTGTAGAACTATCATTGAAGTTACAATAATTATTATTGAATACTATTTTTTCATCAAATGAAAAAATATCTTCAGGTCTCATATCTAAAACTTTTGCTATTTGTTCTAAACGTGAAACGGTAATTTCTATTTCACCTTTTTCCCAACGACTATAATTTTGTTGGCTTGTATCTAATTTTTCCGCCATATATTCTTGCGTAATGTTACGTAATTCACACAGTTTTTTGATTTTTTTTCCTATTTCCATACAATTAAGAGTAAATAACACTACATCAGAGTAACTAACACTTCAAAAGTAGTGATAGTTTTTCAAAAAGTAAGTAATTTTGCAAAAATTTTTATTAACAACTCTTAAATTACTCTACCCTACTATTTTTAATTAGTTGATAATGAATTGTTTATGATATTTATTTTGCATTTAGTTTTTTGTATTAGAAGCAGTCTTAAAAATTTTT
>RDZP01000016.1 GCA_004294005.1 Cytophagia bacterium | reverse complement strand
TTGGGAAGGACTTTTTGAACAAGAAAAATCTTCTTGGGCAAGATGGTGCAGCAAAGAAGGTGATATATTGGTTACAGGTGTAGAAAATGATGCCTTACTCAATGGACAACTTAACGAAAAAGAATTGCTTTTGCAAGAGGAAAAACAGCGTGCTGATGAAGAAAAACAGCGTGCTGATGAAGAAAAACAGCGTGCCGACGAAAAAGAATTGCTTTTGCAAGAAGAAAAACAACGTGCCAATGAAAAAGAATTGCTTTTGCAAGAGGAAAAACAGCGTGCCAACGAAAAAGAATTGCTTTTGCAAGAGGAAAAACGGCGTGCTGATGAAAAAGAATTGCTTTTGCAAGAAGAAAAGAAACGTGCTGATGAAAACGAAGAACGTATCGAAAAATTGTTAGCACAATTAGAGAAGATGGGTTTGACACCACAAACATAACGGTCATAAAAAATTCTTTTTAAAAGTCTTTTTTGTATTTTGCGATAGTGATAGAAGCAGACTTGCAGAGACAAAAAGAGAGAAAAAACAAGGTTTCCGCCGTTTTTTTCCTCTTTTTTTTGGCTCTGTGCTTTGCACGATAGCACGTAATCGCCCAAAATTACTTTATTTTTTGAGTGTTAATTCTATCTACAAAAATATTAACATTCAGCCACAATGACAGGAATATTGACTGCTAAACCACCTTCGGCAGTTTCTTTGTATTTATTATTCATATCCAAAGCGGTTGTCCACATGGTTTTGACAATGGCATCTAAAGAAACTTTGGCGGCTTTTGGGTCACTATCCAACGAAAGATTAGCGGCAGTAATTGCTTTGATTGCACCCATCGAATTGCGTTCTATACATGGAATTTGTACTAATCCACCAATTGGGTCGCAAGTCAAACCTAAATGATGTTCCATTGCAATTTCGGCTGCCATTAATGCTTGTTCAGGAGTTGCTCCCCAACACTCTGCTAATGCTCCTGCTGCCATTGCAGAGGAAACGCCAATTTCGGCTTGACAACCTCCCATTGCGGCTGAAATGGTAGAGCCTTTTTTAAAAATGCAACCAATTTCAGAAGCCGTTAAAATGAATTGAACAATATTTTCTTCTGTTACGTTAGGAGTAAAACAAATATAATAGGCCAAAACAGCAGGAATAACACCTGCAGCACCATTTGTAGGGGCAGTAACTACACGTCCAAAAGCCGCATTTTCTTCATTAACCGCCAAAGCAAAACAACTTACCCAACGAAGAATAGAATTAAAATCAGCTTTATGTGTGCCTATATGTCTAAACCAATCATTAGCATCTTTAAAATGAGTATTACCTTCGCCTAATAAGTTTTGATTGATTTTTTTGGCACGCCTCACTACTTGTAAACCACCGGGCAAAATTCCATCTATGTATGCTCCTTTAAAAATACATTCTTTCATTGTTTGCCAAATATTCAAAACTCCTTTTTTGATTGTTTCTTCCTCTTTCCATGCTTTTTCATTTTCTAACACAATTTCCCAAATATGTTTTTTTTGTTGAAGCGTATAAGCCAATAAATCTTCGGCTTTTTGAATAGGAAAAGGTAAATTGACTAATTTTGTGTTTTCATTTGTGTTTTCACCTTCTTTTGTAACAAATCCTCCACCAATAGAATAATAAGTTTCAGAAAATTGTTGATTATCAGCAAAATGAATGGTAAAAATCATACCATTTGGATGGGCGGGTAAGGCTTCTTTATAACAAAAAATTAGATTTTTTTCGTACTCGAAAGGCAGTGGTAAAATACCTGCTAAATGCAAAGATTTTGTATTTTTGATATATTCAATTTTTTCATTGATTTTTGAAGTGTCAGTCGTAACGGGGTCTTCGCCTATCAAACCTAACAAAACGGCAATATCAGTACCGTGTCCTTTTCCTGTTTTTGCCAATGAACCATACAAAAAAATTTCAATTTTTTGAATACTATCAAGTTGATATTTTTGTTGGAATGAGCCTAAAAATTGTTGGGCGGCACGCCAGGGTCCCATTGTATGAGAACTCGAGGGACCTACGCCTATTTTAAAAATATCGAATACACTTAATGTTTCTTTGATTTCAGTTTTCATAATATAAAAAAATAGGGTAATTTGTGATGCAAACGTTTTAAATATAAATATTAGTGCAAATATTGTATTTTTTTTGAACAAATAAAATATTTATGTCAAAAAATATTATTGTTTTTGGTTAAATAACTACGTTATAAAAAAAATGTTGATGTTGAAAATTATTTACTTATCTCTGCTCGTTAGTAAATCTCTGTGATATTGTAAATATTTACATCTTTGTTGGTTTAAAATATTTTTATCTAATTTATAATTTTTCCAAAATGCAACTACATCTTTTGATAATCGTTTTGAAAAAATAATTTGTCCTTCATCTGTAAATGAAATATACTTTAAATCGAACAATGAATCAATCGTTCTACTCAAAAGCAAACCATTATTTGGGTCATAAGCTTCAAGGTCATCAGATTCAATAAATGGTTTTATGTGGCTTGCAATCAGAACAGGATAATCAAGTTTTTCGAGAAAACAGACTCTTTTGTTATTGAATTTTTCCTCTGATTCTTGGAGTAATTGATTTTTATAGAGTAGATGTAGATAAGGATTTCTTACTTTTGATTCCAATTTTAAATCTTCCCCAAAGATTCTCTTTGCATCTTCGGTAAAATATAACTCATCTTTGACAAAAATAATTTCATCAAGTTTATTCAAAATATTATTCAGATACCCAATTTGGTTATATTTTCGGTCTATAAAATTAGATTGTATAGCAATTTTGAGATAATATTCTAATTCTGCTTTATCCAAAAAGCCTTTTTTAACATTTTCAATATCTACAAGCATTAATGCAATAATTTCAGATTTTGAAAGTTTACCATTTTCAACCAATGTGTTGATGAGAAAATTTAGTTGATGTAAATTTGATTCGTTGGTTACACTTCTATTAAAACTTGAATTATTATAGACGATTTTAGAAAAAATAGTTTTTCTTTTTCTATCTGTTTTTGCCTCGATGTATTGTTGGGTTAGATGATGGTATGATTGAAGTTTAGCGTTAATAAAACCTAATTTAACACATTGATTGATAGCTTTGCGTGTTGATGTCAATTGATTTTCGATGGAAGATGTTTTTGGAATTTTATTTAAAATCTCGTTTTGCAAATCTTGATAATCTGTTGGATTATAAATATAATTACCTACTTGATTTAATACATCAATTTTTTGAACAATAGTTTTTAGTGTTATAAGAAAACTCGAATTGTTAAAATCAGTATATTCAAGGGTTAATTTCCAGTATTCTTCATAATTCTGTTGTTGCATAATTAGGGATTATATTTTCTTGATAGAGTTCGTTTTTTATTATAAATAAATATTCTTTGTTGGCTTGTTTTTTTTCTTTTCCTGTTATTTTATAATTATGTTTACGCTCGATTACTTGAATATTGTTTGAATATTTGTTTAATAAATATAATAACTCATCTTTTGTTGGTAATGAAGAATTATTATAGCTCAAAAACCAATATTTAAAATTTGATAATTTTGAGAATAATTTGTCAAACAATTTCCCAACATTTTTTTTATCAATAAAATTATTTTCAAAAGGTGCTGTTTTTGAACCTGAAATAAAATCATCTATTAATCCATAAAACCCAAAATAATTATTCATTGTGCCAGTATATGGTGGATCTAAATAAATAATATCTGCTTTGACACTATCCAATAGATTAAAAATGTCATCATTATAAGCGATATTATTTTTTGAATTATTGAAAATAGCATTATTATATTCATTTACATTTTGTAAAAAATGATATTTGAAAGTTTTATTATGGTAAGCTCTTTTTCTTTTATATTTTTCATAACTATATTCTTCATCTCTAAGTTGCTTGATTTTAGCCCAATTGATATTAAAACGTGAATAAGGCATTTTACGAATCATTGTTCTACGCATTAATGCAAATGCAAGTGATTTTTTTGTTTCAGATTCTAATTTTTCAATATTTTTTCTATATAAATCAAGTTCCTTACATTCTTCGGCAAAGAAAAAAACCTCTGAATAATTTTCAAACATAAAACCTTCATAAGGCTCGCCTGAAAATATGATTTTAACATCCTCTTTTGATAAAACCGTAGAATTATTTTGTATTAAAGCATTTGCAATATGATAGTTTATTTTCAAAATATCATTTGTATAAACTTCAAGACCTCTAAATTTAGCTTCATAACTTAATGAGCAACCGCCACAAAAAGCATCAAACAAAGTATTTGCATCACTTGGAAACTGGTCACAAATCCATTGAGCAATTTTTTCTTTATTACCTATATAATTAACCTTTGGATATTTAAACATTTTTAGACATTTTAATAATTACTTCTGCGATTGCTTCTGCCATTTTTGGTGGGACAGAATTACCAACTTGTTGTTGTTGTGATATTTTAGAACCTTTAAATATAAAATCATCAGGATATGATTGAAGTTTTGCTAATTCCCTTACCGTTAATGCTCTGTTTTGTTCATAGTGAAATATTTTTCTCATATCACCTGTGATACAAACCGAAGGCTCATCACTTTTATAACGAATATATTTTCTTATATCTCCTGATTTAGGTCTAATATTTATAGGTATTTCTTCTCTACTACCACCATCTTTAATGTATTTCATTTTTTCAAGCATTTGTTCAGAATGATTCATAGCAATATGATTTTGAATTGTTGACTCCTCACCTGATTTAAGTGGTGGAAAAATATCAAGCGACTCTTTGACACTTACATATTTTTCGACAGACTTGTTAGGAAAAATAATTTCTTCATTTTGATTTGTACCAATAAATATTATTCTCTTTCTAATTTGTGGAACACCAAAATCTGCCGAATTAAGAATTTTACATTCAACTTTATAACCAATTTCTTGAAAATCTTTGATAATTTCTTTTCTCGTTTCTCCTCTATTGTGATTATAAAGTCTTGCAACATTTTCCATTACAAAAAATTTTGGTTGCACAATATTGACCACTCTTACAAATTCTTTAAATAATTTGTTTCTTGGGTCATCTATAAATTTTCGTCCAATACTTCCTGCCATGCTAAAACCTTGACAAGGCGGACCTCCTATTACAACATCAATTTCATCAAATCCTTTTAAATATAAAATTTCAGAATTACTCAAATCACAAATATCTTTTTGAATGAGTTGATGTTTTGGAAAATTATATTTGTATGTAGAGCAAAAACTTGGTTCGATATCTACAGAAAATACATTTTGAAAACCTTTTTTATCAAATCCTAATGAAAATCCACCTGAGCCTGAAAATAAGTCAATATATTTTAATTTGTAATTCATATATTTATTCAAATAAAAAAATATTTTTTACAAAGTTAGTTATTATTTTTCAAAAAATCAATAAAAATATAATAAAAATGTGAATATGTTTAAAAAAATACCAATAAGGACAAAAATTTTTTAAATATAAATATTAGTGCAAATATTGTATTTTTTTTGGAAAATAAAAATTATTTGATAAAAAATATAAAAGGTTTTTGGATATGGAGATATTTTAGAAAAAAAATAAAAACATAAATCTATAAGCCGGATTCTGTTTGTATTGCTACACGCTTATCATTTATCTTGACGACAACTCGCGTTGGCGTTCTTGCAACCTACCCGCCGATATGAAGCGAGTAACTTTTATTTATACAAGCCAAAGACTTGTATAAAAATCGGCATATTTGGTCTTGCAACGTAGGAGGTTTTCCTTGCCTTGTTTGTTGCCAAACAAGCGGTAGGCTCTTACTCTACCTTTTCACCCTTACCTTTTTGCAAAGGCGGTTTAATTTTCTGTGGCACTGTCTGTCAATATTAAGTCGCCTCAATACTGCCTTCCCGTTAGGAAGCAAACTACTCTGTGTTGTCCGGACTTTCCTCTTATTTTCATAAGCGATAAGCCAATTTATGTTTCTGGTTGCAAAGGTAAATAAAAAAAATGATTTTTATTTTTTATTTTGATTTTTTTCTAAAAATAGCATTAAAAGCGACCATCACACCTATAAACACCATAAACAAAGGCAAACCATATACCGCTAAAAACGTCAAAAAATTACTTGTCAAGCTATTGATTGATGTATCAATTTTTGTATTATTGGCATCAATTATTGTTGCGTTTTTAAGAGTGATATTTTCTGCATCGATTGCATCAATATCTGCAAATAATTTTTCTACATTTTTGGTTATCTTTTTAAAATTTTCGTCATCAATATTTTTAGTATTATTTAATCTTATGATGATATTATCGGCGGGTTTTGGTTCTAAATCTTTAAAATCAAAAATCATTTGTTGGTTTTGTATTTTAAAAATTTTGTTTGGAAAAGTGGCTAAAATATCTTTTTGTGATAAATTATCTTTTAATTCGACAAAAATTCTACCTTTTTCTATTTTATCTTTCCATGCTGCACCTGATTCTAATACATAACAAAAACCATCGGTTTCGCCTTTGTCATATCCTTTTCTAATAAAACCTTGTGAAGTATTGACGATAAAATAAACAGTTACTTTTGTAATTTTTTCAGGTTCGAAAGATGCCTGCCAAACATACCATTTTCTAATATCTTTTAGATGACGAGGACGATGAGATTCATTGATTGTATCGGTTTTGAATAAAAAATTTTTAGTTTTTTCTCCATTGATAGAAGCAGTAAATTCATATAAATCTTGAAAAGAAATAGCGTTGAAATCATTACTATAAATTGTACCATTAATAGGATAACCAATTTTCATATTGATTTTTTGTTTATTGTGATTATACATCAAATATTCTCCTTTCACTACTGCATAACCGCGATACAACTGAATTGTAATCACTTCACTTTTCATTTGTATTTTCCCAAAATGCACAGCATCTTCTCTAAAATAAGGCACAAAACCTGCTCCTGTACCTACATTAAAAAAACCGGGCATAGCAATATTGGCTTTGCTTGCAAAAGCAATTACACAAAAAAAAGCAAGGAATAGTAATTTTTTCATATTTTTAATTGAATTTATTTTTTAACTGTTATACAATAAAGTACCATTTTTCCATATCATTGTTGGTTTTAATTTCCCTTGTGCATACAAAATTTCTCTATAATCATCAGTAGGAAAAGCCAATAAATCTGCTTTATAATTTTTGTCTATTTTTCCTATATTGTTGATATTCAATGCTTTTGCTGCTCTAAAAGTAATTCCTGCCCATAATTCTGCGATGCTTAGTTTTTGATAAGTCCCTACAATAGAGGTTTGTGTCAATAAATTACCCATCGGAGCAGACCCTGGATTCCAGTCGGTTGCAATTGCCAAACAAGCCCCTGCATCTAATAATTGTCTTGCAGGTGGCATCTGAATACCCAAACCCAAACAAGCACCGGGCAAAATAGTAGCCACTGTATCAGAATTAGCAATGATTTTGATTTCTTTTTCAGTGCTTGCTTCCAAATGGTCGGCACTCAAAGCCTTCATTTCGACTGCTAAAATAGAGGCTTCAGGGTGAAATTGGTCAGCATGAACAGTAATTTCAAAGCCTAATTCTTTGGCAAATTGAATGTATTTTTTCGCTTCAACCACATTAAAAGCCGTATCTTCTACAAAAATATCAATTCTATTGCTTAACTTTTCTTTTTTGATTTGAGGTAATAACTCTTGAGATAACATTGTTAAATAATCATTTGCTCTCCCTAAAAATTCTTTTGGAATAGTATGTGCCGCCAAACAAGTACTTATCAAATCTATTGCTGTAATTTGGTTTGCCTTTTGAATTGCTCTCAACATTTTGAGTTCATCATTGACATTCAATCCGTATCCACTTTTGACTTCACAAGTTGTAACTCCTTCTTCAAAATGTCTATTGGCTCTTTTTATCAATGATTCTTTGAGTTCATTTTCGGAGGCTTGTCGAGTTTTTTCGACAGAGTATAAAATACCACCACCTTCTCTTGCTATTTCTAAATAAGTTTTTCCTCCTAATCTTTTTGAAAAATCACCCGCCCGCGAACCTGCATAACATATATGTGTGTGTGCATCAATCAAACCTGCGGTCAAAACCATTTTTTCATCTATTACCACAAATGTTGCTTTTAGTTGTTGTGCTTTTGGTAATAAATTGATAAAAGAATCTACTTCTATGATTGTATCATTTTCTATTAAAATTGCACCATTTTCGATCACTTCTAATTGACTATCTTGCAAAGCACCTTTCAAAGAAAGATGTCGCATTGTCAAAATTTGAGAAAAAGGAAATATAAATTGTATCATATTTTTAAGCATTGAAAAGGTTTATTTTATCTGGCTTTGACATCGAATTGTTTGGTTTTTTTATTGTGTAATATTATACCTCAACTGAATGCCTGCACTCGTACTTGTTCGCATAAACGAACTCGAAACATAAGGATTATTGATAGTATGCTCAAAATACATCGCCAAAGTGAGTTGCTTATCAAATACATAACTGACCACAGGACGAATTTGAAAGTTAAAATTACCCGCCGTTACTACCGCAGGATTAGCATTATCTTGCGGATTAAGTGCATTTGGATTGTCTAATTTTCTTTGAATTGTTTTGGTATCTCTGATTTGTAAAGTTAAATTCAAATCAACCTCATTTTTTAAAATAACAGGTTTTCCTTGTGATTTCCAAGGCATTTTAAGTCCTTTTTTACGATAACCAACACTCGAGGCAATGCCTTGACTATTCATCTCCGAAAGTTGAGCATTGGATAAATTCAAAGATAAATCTCTGTCCTTATTATAATCGAATCGAATTGTCAAACCACCTTTTGTAGCAAAGTTAATACCTAACAAAGGTGAAAATTTCTCCATTATTGTAACTTGTCCTACCACAAATACAGGCACAAATTCTCCTTGTGCATTTACCGAATCGGGAATGGCATAGGTGAGTTCGTTTTTATCCAAATTGATTTTATCTGCTCCATATTGCAAAGAAGACGTATAATTACTTACATTAAAAGTAGAAGAATACGCATGACGAATCGTAAAAGATTGAAAAGTTTTTTTGAATAATTTTGTAAAACCTGTGTAGTCTATTGTCCAATTGGGCAAAGGCATATTTGGAAAAGGTGATAAATTAACCTTATCTACACTTGTACCTGTATAAGCTGCCACAAAAGCAGGCAAAATCACATCTTGAGAATTAATACCATAAACACCATTCGTATTGGGGTTCAATGCATTCAATCTTTGTCTGATTTGAGTTCTATATTCTCCAAATAATTTAAAAATGGCTGATTCAGTCTGATTATTTCCACTACTAAAAGCAGTCATAAAAGTAATCGTAGAAATAGAAAAATTACCACTTCTCATTGGGCTTTGGCTTTCTATTTCTGTTCCTGCTTGATTGAACCTAAAATTTTCTCTATAATCTGATTGTCGTGTGCGTCTAAAATCTACATTGATTCTCAAATCAGGCAAAGGTTCTAATTGCAAATCAATTTTAATGGTTTCTCGTTTGGTTTGTGCAAATTGTGCATTCAAAAATGGACTTGGAGCCAACCAATTATTAGCAATCGCTTGATTTTTAATATCTGAACTTTGGCTACCCAATACAAATTCCCAACCAGGCGCATTGGCGTTGTCTTGCGAAATACCAAAATATTTAGGAGTAGGTCTGAAGCCCGGAAATATGGTTGTTTCAGTCAAACTATACGTAAAATTTACTTTTCTTAATGCTAACAACGGTCTTAACATCATTTTTAGCAATCTAAATTCTCTTGGTGCTTTCTTTTTGGTTGTATCCGCAGGGTTTTTCTTTTCTTTTGGTAATCTTGGTTTTGGATTTTGAACCTCGTCCAAAAATTTCCATTTTTTGTATAATTTTGAAAAATCAACACCCAAACGTACATTTCTATCACGCCCATTATTAATAACATTTCCTAATGTATCTGCTTGTCCTTTTACACCCGGTTTAGGTGCAACTGCTCCCGCAATCCAATTAAAAGTTCCTTTTTGTTCAATATTTCCATCAAGCCAATCTGTCATTTTGAATTTATCAAAAGGAAGTTTGTAAGTAATATTAAAAGTTTGCGTAAAATTTTTCATACGCCCTAATCTTTTTAAATTAACCATCACCGAATCGCGATTCTCTCTTGTATCAATTTCACCAAAAGGCTCATCAATCACCGCCATTGCATTAGAATTATAATTGATGTTAATACTTTTTGTCAATGCCCATAATGCTGAATAAGTACGCATAAAAGTAAATTGTTTTTGGTACAGTGGTTCAACGCCTAATGTAGTGCGGTCTGCGGCTCTAAACAAAGTTTTTGTATATCTTCTATCCAACATTCCCGAAAAATTGAGTGTAGGAATAAGATTAAAATTAATATCTTTGATAAAAGACAAGTTTTTATTTTTGATAAATTTAAAAGGCTCAATTATCGCACCTGTGGCTGCATATTGATAAGTTAGACCATAATTTTGGTTCACCATCAAATATTGGGCTGTATTAATATCGCTTCGAGTTTCTTCGACACGCCCCCATGTAAAGCCAAAATTTTCGAGGGCAAAGGGCAATGGAATTTTAGGAGCAGGTGCTGTACCTGTTCTTATTTTTCGAACATTTGTCAGGTTGATACTTCTTCTTGTGGATATTTCTTGTACTAACCGCTTGTATTCATTCCGTTGATTGGCATCAGCAATGCCTTGTAATGAACTTTCCATCTGCACATCTGGGTCTAATGGATTAAATCTTGGCGTAATAATTCTTCTTTCTAAACCAACAAACAAAGGAATTTTTAAGCCCCAATTAGTAGGAAAAAATTTATCTAAGGCTACTTGTGCAGATACATCATAATTGAAAGTAGTTTTACGGGCGCGTTCTGAAATTCTCTGGTTGATTGCCCCAAAACCAAAAGTAGTATAACTCATTGAGCCGTTGATTTGTGCAAAATCTGCCAATCGAATTTGAGAGCGTGCCAAAGCCGCCCAACCTGCTGTCTGGTCAAAATCAGCAATTCGAAATTCATTTATCCAAATACAAACTGACTTTGGTAATTTATCATCAATCAGTCCAAAATCGGTCAAATCTGGGTTTCTTATACCAATCATAGAAGTAAGCATTGTACTCAAATCTGGATTACCAACCACAGTAATTCGGTATCTATTGCCCGCCAAACCTGGTACTATTTTACTAAAAGGAATAACTACACTTTGTCCTGATAAATTTCGCTCTACTTTGGTTTGTGTTAAGGTTGAAAATTCTACATCAATCCAATTGCTTTCTAACCAAACGCCATTGGCATCGCGCGTACCCACAGGAGTCATAGACAATGGCACTTCAATTTCATAATAATTATCTGTAAAATCTGTTCCTAATCTTATAAATGCTGTTACTTCTCCATTTTGAGCATTGTTACTTTCTGCGTGAATATAAGCACGTACACGTTTATAACTCAAAAAATCTAATCTATAATTTCTAAAAACTGCTCTTGCATCTCTGTTTTTTAAATCTTCTACGCACAAACGCATCGATTGCTCGTTGATTCTACGTTGATTGACATTGGTAACATCTACATCACGAATAATACCTGGTGCCAAAACATAAGGCGTAACGCCTGCTTCAGGGTCTCCATTTTCTTCGATATTCACAACAGAAACGTTGAATTTAGCATCATAAGGCTCAATGGGTAATGAAAAAGTACGGTCTGATAAATCACCCAAAAATCTACGCCATTGTGTCGCTACTAATTGCATTTGTGCCATTCTCATCACCACAGGTTGTTGAAAATTAGTCAAAAACATACGCATAAAACGAATAGATTTAAAACCATCAATGGCACCAATTTTTTGGTCAAAATTACGAATTGGAATACGGAACAAATACCAATTTACGGTTTCACTTGTAATTGGGTCAGTAAAAGCCGTTTTATCGATAATATATTTACTACCTACTTGTAAATTAGACGGATTGAGAGAAATTTTGTATTGATAATATCCTTCCAAACTTGAAATAGTATTATCGATATTCAAATCTTCATTATCAGGATTGTTGGTGGCAGCAGGCGAAATTCCTCCCGCAAAAGTAGAAGCAGGACTATTGTTTTCGTAATTGTTATATCTTTTGTATCGCTCCAAAATTTGTGTAGTGGTCGCATTGTATCTATCATCTAAATAATACCAAAAATCATCTCCTGAAACATCATTCAAAATTGCCTCTCGAGCAAGTGGATTGGTAACATTGGTATTGACAGCATTGACAAAACCTTGAAAAGAAGTAAAACTACTTTCTTCTGTACTTTTAAGCCCGTCCCAACCAATATCTTGATTATTTCTTGTATTGACATCAGAATCAAAAGCATTATTGATGTATTGTTGATTGGTAACACGTCCCCAAATACCTTCGGTAGTATTGGCGGCATTGCCACCTGCGGCAGGAATACCATTTTCGAAAGCGTGCCTTCCATCAGGTATTACATCTTCTGAAACATTCCCCAAATTAAGATAAATATCTCCACCTGTAGTATTGTTTTGATTGAGCCTTCCGTCCAAAACACGTCCATTTTGTCCTTGAATAAAAGGGTCTAATAACCAAAATTCCAAATATTCCATATTTTGATTGTCAAAATCAATATCAGAAGTAATTGCTCTTGTAATTGAGCCAAAATTATTGCGTGGATTGAAAAGCAAACCATTTGCTGTTAAATTAGGATTATAATTGTATTGTCCTCTTTCCTCAGGAAAATAAGCCACATCAAAAATCAATTCATTGGTTTGAATTTGTAGTCTTTGACGACCAGGAAATACCTCTTGTGGAGAAATTGCTCTGACATAATGATTATTCAAATCTAAACCATCAGGACGTAAATTTGAACCATCACGATAGAAAAGATTATCCACGTTGTACCAAGCAATTTTTGCTCTTTTATAATTATAGTCTAATTGATTAGACAAAGATTCAGGAAAAAAACGAGGTGTACTTCCTAACCTCCAACCAATTTGAGGAGCGCGTCCCAAATTAAAAGCAGTTCTTGTACCTTCAAAATCATCAATAAAAGAAACTTTACCACTCAAACGAGAAGCGCCAGGGAATAATTGTGCATATTCAGCATACAAAGTAACACGAGATTCGGCTTTGGTTTGAATGAATGGAATTTTATCTACCAATCTTGTCAGAAAACGAGAAGGTGCATCAAAATTAACATCAAAACCTAACATTGTATTATTGATGGGTTCTTCTGCAATATTGACACGTGTAATAATAGGTCTTTCAGATAAATTAAGCAAAGTTGCTCCTAATTTTAAATATTTGCTGTGGTCATATTCGAAACGAGAGCCAAACATTCTTCGTTGTTGAAAATTAAATAAATCTCCTTTTTCAAATTGGATTTTTATTTCTTTTCCTGATGCCAAAATGGCAGGGTCTGTTACTTGCACACGTCCTGTGCCATAATCTACTGTATATTGCGCTCCTTCTTGCAATGGAATACCTCCTGCGGTTACACGTACAGAACCTTCTGAGATATTGATACCGGGCAAAGAAACTTCACTTCCTGCTGTGCCTTCAAAACTTCCTGCAATAAAAAATTTATTTTTATCGGCGGCTTGCAAAGCATCTGCTTTAGTAGAACGATAGAGTTGTGAAAATACATATTTATTTATCAAACCTGTTTCAGCCAAAGGGTCAAATTTAAGTTCATCAAGGTCATTGTTCCAATTATTTGTACCAATTAAATTATTGCCAAAAGGCTCTAAAACAGGAAAATAAATGCGTCCATTTCGAGTATCAATGGTAATATTTTCCACAAAGTCAAAATTTCCATCAGCTTGCGGGTCATTTTGTGGATTTAATTTATCCAAGCCCATCACTCTCAAAAGTGGTTTGTCTTTTGTGCGGATACCTTCTTGCAAAGTAGGATTATCGATGCCTGTTAAGTCATCTTTGTAAATAATACGCAACAAAAAATTATTTTTTTGAACTTGATTGGCATTCAAAGAATAAACGTTTTTCATCATCAAATCCCAAGTAGGCATATCCAAACGAATAGAAGGCGGTCTTAGCATTTTCAAACGTACCAATTCTGCTGCTGGTCTGCTCGCATAATCATCTGTCAATTCTCCTACTCTATAATTTTGTCCATTGACAGTATATTCATACGCCACTGCCAAAATTTCATCATTGCGTAAAGGTGCTAACAAAGAAACATAGCCTAATTGGGAATTAAACACAAATTCATTGGGTTTGAGTTTACGAGCCGCTCTCAAAACCGTAAAATCTGTGCCATTTTCTAATCCTATGTTTGGAGACTGCAACTGATTAGTTGCATCGTCTGCATTAAGTATATTACCAACGGTATTTAAGAGAGAATTGGCATTATTTCGAGCCGTTAAATTGGTTGTATTTGTATTCCAAGTATTTCGAAAAGGCTTTGGTTCACCCAAATCTACATACGCGACAATATTTCTTAAATCCTCTGTGTTATTGGTTCGGTTTGTAACATACACCTCAATACGTGTGATTTGCACCCCTGATGTAATTTGTGGAATAGTAGATAACGACCTTTCATATTGATTTCTAAAAAATTGTCCAATAAAAAAGTGTCTATTGTCCTCATATTCACCTGCTGCAATTTCAAAAGGTCGTCTTTGCGCTCCGCCATTATTGAGTTTAATTTCTTCTACTCTTGCTCTTTGGTTAGAAAATACAGAACGGACTTTTAGCCTTCCAAACTGCAATTCGATAGCAGCACCAAACAAGTTTTGTGAGCCTTGAATCAAAGTAGTTGGCAATGGAAAACTCACATTTCCAAATTCAATTTTTCGGATAATGTCTTCTTCAAAACCTTTGTATTCGACTTTAAAATTATTTTCAAATTGAAAACTTGCTTTTGTATCAAAATTTCCATTAATTCTTAATTTTTCACCTATTTTCCCACGCAAAGCAAAATTAGCGTGTGGGTCAAAGTTAAAATTCCAATTCCTTTGTTGTCTAATAGGCAAAGCAGGATTAGCAACTCTTTGAAATTGTACACCAAAATCTAAATTAACAAAACCAACGGGATTAAATTCAACAAAATTGCCTCCAAAAATTCTATCAAACCATTTGCTTTCGACAGGGATTTTAGGAATTAAAGGACGACCAGAAATGGCAGTTTCGGCGGTTTGTCCTTGCGATAATTGTCTTATAATATCATTTTCAACCTTTCTTCTTTGTAAATCGTCCATTTCACGCCTTGAAAAAACAGTAGGGTTTTTAAAATAGAGATTGCCCAATTTTTCGGTCAAATAATATTTTCCTCCAAAAGTATCAGGAGCGAATTTAATATCAGTTTGTATTAGTTTAGGAAAATTATAAGCCTTGTCTCCAAATTTAGTACTCGAAAGTGCATCTGCAAAACGATACTTTGATTTAAAATTAAGCATTGCTTTAGGTCGATAAGGCGTATCGAGGGCTACTTTTTGCAAAGTATCTAAAAAATGTCCTTCTAACACAATTTTTTTTGTCGTATTTTGGTTTTTTTGAGGTAACCAAAACTGCCAAGCAAGCCAAAAAGATAGACTTAATGACAAAATGTAACGTAGTGAATGCAAAGTTTTTTAGTAGTTTAATTGAAACTTTAAGTCTTTTTTTGAGAGACTTTATCCTATAGAAATCGTAAAATGTAAACTTTTATGCAATAAGATAATTATTAATAGATTGGAACTAAGTTTTTGTAACTGCAAAGATACCTTTTTGTTTTAATAATCGCAAAAAAAACATAAAAAAAAATTAAATTCTTTTAAAAAATAGTTTTTTAGCCTTCTAAAATCATTTTGTAATGCTGAATATTTGCCTCTTCAAATTGATTACCCACCGCTTTGAAGTGAAATTTTTGATACAAACCCATCGCTAAAAGTTGTGCGTGCAAATAAATCGTTTTATTTTTAGTATCAGGGGTATTCCTCACACTTTCCAATACTGCAGCAACCAATGCTTGTCCTACACCTTTGTTTCTTGCAGATGCTAATACCGCAAATCTTTCTAATTTAATACCTTTTTCAGTAAATCTCCAACGAGCAGTGCCTACTTCTTTTTGATTATAAAGCGCCAAAAAATGCGTTGATGTTGTTTCGAATTCGTCATATTCCTCCTCAGGAGCAACTTTTTGTTCTTCTACAAAAACAATTTTTCTAATATCAAATGCTTTTTCTAATTCTTTTTCTTCTGTAATTTTTTTGATTAAAATAGACATATTTTTATTTTTAAATTGATAGTGCAAAAATAAACTAAAAATCATAAAAAAACAATCATTTTATACCAAGATTATATGATTTTATTTATTTTTAGGATTAATTACCTTAATTTTAAATAATTTGCTATTTATTTACTCTAAAACATTTCTATTTTAAGTGTATTTCAAAAATATTATCTGTTTTTTGATTTATTAGAAATGAAAAAAAACTCGTTCAAGTTGAGTTATTTGAACGAGTTTTTTTTAATAAGGATAAGCACTTTTTACAAAATCTTTGTTGTCTAAATGAATACGTATTTTAGAGGTAGGTTTTCCTTTTTGGCTTAATCCAACGATTTTTTTCATATCTGTTGTAACCGTTTTGTGTCCGCCGCCTTCGATATTTACTTCCTCTTTTGAAGCGTTTTTGAGTGCTTCTGTAATTACTTTTTTGATTTCATCTCTGGATTTGTACTCCTTTCCAAATCTGCTTACGTTGTCATGAGTACTATTAAAATTATGTCTAAGCCAAATATGCTCTATAGCTTCAGTTTTGCCTTTATGTGCTTTATAAAAACGACTTCCCCACTGTGGTACAATATAAGTTCCATCTTGTTTTGGCTCTTCTTTTTGTGTATTTGTGTTATTATTTACACAAGCCATTGAAGTAATCAATAACAGAAAAAAAAGAATATTATTAGTGGCTTTTTGAATATTTTTGAATATTTTTCTCATATTTTATCTTTCTTTTGGTCTATAATTTTCAGGTAATTCTTTTATGTTTTCAAGTCTTTTTTCAGTAAAATAAGCAACAACAAATGAAATTGCACCTCTTTTATTGATGAATTGAGTAAATGCTTGTGCTTCTTCATATCTCTTAAATCCACCAATTACATATCTTTTCATGATTGCATCTCTATTTTCAACAAAGAAGTTAGATTGGTTTGTGAGTGTATTGGCTAAGTATTGATTTTGATAAGCACCAATTTGAACTCTAAAAATAACAGGTGGTGGAGCAATCAATTCTTTTTCTACATTAGAAGCAGTTAAATTTTTTTGTTGTTTTTTTGATTTTTCGTTTACTTGTTTTTCAGTGATTACCCTTGCTTCTAAATCTTTTTTTAGTTCTTTGAGTTTTTTTTCCTCACTGAATAATTCTTTTCCAATCTCTCTGATTCTTGCTATTTCGCTTGTTTCAGCATCTTTCATCGCTTTGTATTTTTCGGGATTTTTTATCAAATCACGTATTTCATTTCTCAATGCTTTTTCTTCTTCTTTTGATAACGTGTTTTGACCAAAGGAAAAAGAGATGATTATTAAAAAAAAGAACAAAAATAAAATAATCTTTTTCATATTTTTTTTATTTAATTTTTTTATAACTTATTTTTAAATTATTTTCCTTTCTTATCTTATAGCAAAAAAGGAAAATAAATTTTGACTATGCTTCTCCCATTTTACCAAAATTCATTGGCATATTGATTTGACTATTTGTAACAATATCACCAAAGTTTTCTTCATATTTACTGATATTATCAGCCAAAGCATCTAATAATCTTCTCGCATGTTCGGGAGTAATTATAATTCTTGCTTTTACTTTTCCACGCATTGTCCCTGGAATTACCCTGATAAAATCCAATACAAATTCAGAATTTGAATGGGCAATCGAAACCAAATCAGAAAAAGAGCCTTCTGCTATTTCATCATTTAATTCGATATTTAATTGGTTTTCAGGTTGTTGATTTTGCTTTACCATACTTTTTATTTTTATTACAATTGAATGTTTTTTAAGTTTTAAGCAATACTTCTAAATTTAAAAATTGTATCACCGATACGAATCATATCACCATCTTTGAGATTGCCCTCTTCCATAAACACATCATTAATAAATGTACCATTAGTAGAAAATTCATCTTTGAATTTGAATTGCCCCATTCTATGCAAAATAGTAAGATGACGACTTGAAACCGCCGCATCATCTACAGGAATATCACAACCTTCGTCAGAACCAATTAAATTTCTACCTTCGTATAACTTATAATCAATACCTAAAGCATCAATGGTAAAAGATACCAACCAACCTACCATTTTACGCCCTTGACTTCCTAATTCAGGTTGAAATTGTTGTGGAGAGGCAAATCCACCGCCAAAATCATTATTATTACCACCAAAAATTTGTGTGCGATTAAGATTTCCACCTCCACCTTGATTTTTAGGCACGTTAAAACTTGGAAAATCATCATCATCATTTTTTTGATTTCCTCCGAATATTTGTGTGCGTGCCAAATTTCCTTGCCCGCCACCGTTTCCTAACGAACTTTGTCCACTGTTTCCTGAGTTAGCAGGTTTTGGACAATAAGGACAATTTTCTAAATTTTGAGGAAAATAATGCCCATTATCACATAATTTGAATTCACTCATACTTTTTCTGGATTAAATTTTTTACAAAACTTTTATAAAAAAAATACTATAAAAAATTTGTTTGTATTTTATTCTTCATTTTCACTTTTAAGATTTTGCTCGGCGTGATTCAATAATACTGCATCAATACCTGCTTCGAGTATTGTATAAATAGCTAAAACTCTGTTTAATTGAGAAATTTTGATTAATTTCATTACGTGGTCGCCTATGTTTGTCAATACAAAACTTCCTTTTTGTTCATTTGCTAATCTATTTCCAAATAAAACAGCACTCAACCCAGAGGAATCGACATATTTTACGTCAGCCATATTAAGAACAAAACTTTTATCACCATCTGCTGCCAGATTAATAAATAAAGTTTTTAGTTCAGGTGCAAGAGAGGCATCTATTTTTTCCTCATGAGGTTGGACGACTACATATTTAGCCTGTTTGTCAATGGAATATTTCATAAAATTGATTGAACCAAGAATGTTGTAATATTTTTTTTCAAAAGTATGATTTTTTTTGCTAAAAACAAAATTTTTTTATTTATAATTCAAAAAAAATGTTTTTTTATTCATCAGAAGGCGTTTCTTCTGTTAGAATTTCAATTTTTTTTTTATTTTCAATAGTCACCTTATCTTTTGCAATAGTTTTAGGTCTTTTTTTCCAACATTTTTCTAAAAATTGATAAGCACTTGCTTTTTCCATTTTTTGTTGTGTAATTTTTTCTATTTCTTCTAACGAACGCCAACGTCCATTGCCCGAAAAAGGAAAAATAATGTACAAAATACCATCAGTTTGTCCGCCTTTGCGTGCATCTGCATTGATACCTAATTTTTTTGCTAAATAAATCGAACCTTCTCCTAATTTTTGATTGCTTCCTACATCTGCAAAAATAGCAAAACTTCCTTTTCCTGTTTTTTCATTATATACATAACCAAAATCACCTACTTTTGCACCTGTTTGGTTCATTATTAGAGGATTTAATACAAAATAAGGTATTTTTCCTGCATCAGCATATCGCAAAGGACTTGTAATTGGATAATTAGGATTATTCAAAGAAGTCATAGAAACATAATAGCCTTGCGCAGGGTCTTTTTCAGTTTGAATGATAGGATTACCTGTTTTTTTACCATTATCAGTTACTAAAGCCCACCAATTTCCTTGCTGTCCTGCGTGTTTGAGGTCGTCTAATGCTTTTGCATCTTGTGGGTGATAGGCACGTGGCGAACCATCAGCATCGATTGCCATTCCTGCTTCAAAAAAGAAAAAAGATTTACTTTCAGCCCATTCTCTCAATAAAATATTTTTTTGGTTGATATGTTTGAATGTATAAAATGTTTCAAATTCACAATCTATTATTTGTTGAGAAAACAAATCAAAAGAAATAAGAATTAAAAGAAAAAAAAGTAATTTTTTCATAATTGTATTGCTTTTTTTAGTGTATAAAATTTATTTTAATTATCATTTTTTTGTACATATTTAGGTATTATCAAAAAAAATTATTATTTTATCTTGTGCAAGCGTGGACGCTTGCACAAGATAAAAATTGGTGCAAGCGTCCACGCTTGCACAAGATAAAAATTGGTGCAAGCGTGGACGCTTGCACAAGATAAAAATTGGTGCAAGCGTCCACACTTGCACCAAAAGCACCTAAATAGTTACATTTTTAATGTGCTTCTAACCAATTATCACCCACACCAACACCTACTTCCATTGGCACTTCTAAAACCAACGCATTTTTCATCAAATTGATGATATTTTCTTTTACATAAGCTAATTCATCTAAGGGAACTTCGAACAAAAGTTCATCATGAACCTGTAAAATCATTTTTGTTTTCAGTTGATTATCAATCAAAAAATGATGAATATTTATCATTGCTAATTTTATCATATCAGCCGCAGTACCTTGAATTGGTGAATTAATCGCATTTCGGTCTGCATTGGCTCTTTCAACCATATTACCAGAATTAAGATTTCGAAGATAACGCCTGCGTCCTGAAAGTGTCTCCACAAATTCTGTGTTTCTTGCTTGATTGACAACATTATCCATATAATTTTTGATAGAAGGAAATTCCTCAAAATAAGCATTGATAATTTCAGCAGCTTCCTTGCGTGGAATATTCAATCTTTCAGACAAACCATGTGCAGAAATACCATAAATAATTCCAAAATTTGCCGTTTTTGCCTTTCTTCTCATATCATCTGTTACTTCATTTTCTTCTACTTTAAAAATCTTTGAGGCGGTAATTCGGTGAATATCTGCCTGATTTCTAAAAGCCTCTATCATTGTTTCGTCTTTTGCAAAATGTGCCATAATTCTGAGTTCTATTTGAGAATAATCAGCAGAAAGCAATACACAATTTTGATTTTCAGCCACAAAAGATTTTCTTATCTCTCGTCCTTTTTCTGTTTTGATAGGAATATTTTGAAGGTTAGGATTAGTCGAACTCAATCTACCTGTCGAAGCAACGGCTTGTTGATAACTTGTATGCACACGCCCATCTGCCTTGCTCACCAACAAAGGCAAAGCATCAACATAAGTATTTTTTAATTTTACCCATTCTCTATAATCCAATATAAGGTTGATAATCAAATGTTTATCTTTTAATTTTACCAAAATTTCTTCGCCTGTGGCGTATTGTCCTGTTTTGGTTTTTTTTGCTTTCTCATCTAATTTTAGTTTATCAAACAAAACATCTCCTAATTGTTTTGGAGAAGCAATATTAAAAGTAGTACCTGCTTCTTGATAAATTTTTTGTTCTAAAACCAAAATATCTTTGGATAAACTTTCAGAAATTACTTTGAGTGTATCGGTATTGATTTTAACGCCATTGCGTTCCATTTGTGCCAAAACAGGCACTAATGGCATTTCTATCGTCTTAAAAACCTTTTCTAAACCTTTGTGTTTTTCTAATTCGGGAGCAAATTTTTGTTTGAGTTGATAAGTCAAATCAGCATCTTCGCTGGCGTATTCTTTGATAGCATTGATTTCAACTTCTCTCATATTTCCTTGGGAAACACCTTTTTTTCCAATCAATGTTTCAATCGAAACAGGCGAATATTGTAAATAATTTTGTGAAAGTGTATCTAAATTATGCCTCGAATCTGGCTCTAAAATATAATGAGCCAACATTGTATCCCACATTTCTCCTTTTAGTTCGATGCCGTAATTTTGTAAAACAGTTAAATCGTATTTTATATTTTGTCCTATTTTTTGTATTTTTTCATTCTCAAAAATAGGTTTTAATTCATTCAAAATAGACAAAGTTTGGTTTTTATCCGCAGAAAAAGGAATATAATAAGCCTCTGTTGGATAATATGAAAAAGACATTCCTACTAATTCAGCCGATAAAGCATCGATATTAGTGGTTTCAGTATCAAAACAAATTTCTTTTTGTTGTGATAAATGCTCAATTAGTTCTTGTCTTAATTCAGGTGTATCAATCAAATAATATTGATGAATTGTATCATTTATGTTTCTATAATAATGATTTTGAATTTCATTGTCATTATTTTGATTTTCTTCTTCTGTTGTATTGATTGTTTGGACCGCAGAATTTCCAAAAATATCTACTTGTGAAGTATTTATTTTTTTATCATTTTTTTTGGAGGTTGTTTTTGTTTTTGATGAATTGTCTGTATTGTCATTAGGTTGAGGTATCAATACTTTATTTTGTAAAGTTTCTTTAAAAACTCTTGCTTTGAGCGTTTTAAATTCTAATTCATCAAATAAATCTTTGATGGCTTGTTCGTTGATAGGTTGTCGGGCAAGTGCTTGCATATCGAGTTCGATAGGCGTATCGATTTTGATAGTTGCTAATTGCTTAGAAAGCAAACCTTGTGCGGCAAAATTGATAATATTTTCTTGTAGTTTTCCTTTTATTTCACTACTTTTAGCGATAATATTTTCCACACTTCCGTATTCTTTGATAAGTTTGATAGCGGTTTTTTCGCCAATACTTGGAATGCCCGGAATATTATCTACGGCATCACCTTGCAATCCTAAAATATCAATGACTTGCATTGTGTTTTCAATGTCCCATTTTTCCAATACTTCTTTTACGCCCCAAATTGCTACATCATTGCCAAACATAGCAGGTTTATACAACAAAATTCGGTCTGTAACCAGTTGTGCATAATCTTTGTCGGGAGTCATCATATAAATCGTACAATCACTTTCAGCCTCTGCTTTTTTTGCCAAAGTACCAATCACATCATCAGCCTCAAAACCTGCTAATTTTAAAATTGGAATATTAAAAGCCTTCAAAATTTCAAAAATATAAGGAATTGCGATAGAAATATCTTCGGGTTGTTTTTCTCTTTGTGCTTTGTATGCTTCAAATTGAATATGTCTAAAAGTAGGTTCAGGTGTATCAAAAGCAACGCCTATATGCGTAGGATTTTCTTTTTGTAAGATTTCTAACAATGAATTAGTAAAGCCCAACACTGCACCAGTATTTACTTTTTTTGAGTTGATACGCGGGTTTTTTGCAAAAGCAAAATGTGCCCTGTATATCAAAGCCATTGCATCTAATAAGAATAATTTTTGCATTTTTTTTTGAATTTAGCAATTTTAGTTCAAAATTACACTAAAATTTCGTTTTTTGCAAGGAAAGAAAAAAATAAATTCGGTTGTTAAGTAGATTAAAAAGTGGTTTTTAACTATTTTAAAAATATTGTATTGATGATAAACAATTCATTATCAAATGATTAAACCTATAAATTTTTTTGGTAGTGCTGTATTTATAATGTTTTTGTCTTTTTGAGCGAAGCGAAAAATATAACTCTTTTGTTCATAAAACACTGTTTAATGGTAAAGTTGCTTCACTTCGTTCAGCAGGACAAAAAATTACATTTGTAGCACCATCATTTTTTATCGTCTTTTAAGTTCTTTTAAAATAAAATTTTGTAGTTCTACAAATAACTTTGAATAATAAAATGAAAAACACCTATAATCTGTTTCAAATCTGTGTACGTTTTTTTATCAATGTAAAAGGTATTATTTTCAAAACGCAAAAATTTCCATTCTACCCCATCAGTAGCACAGCCATACAAAATAGGAAAGTTTTTGCCTTCCATTTCGTTGAATAATTTTGCACCATATAATTGTGCGGCACATTGTGCTATGCCATAATCCATATCCTCATCTTTTGCCTCCACCAACGAAATGATAGGGCTTTCTAAATAAACACTTTGACCAATCAATGTGAGAAAGAAATCACATTCTCCCGACAAATCTTTGTCACTATCCACCGACAATTCTTCCCCTGAAAACAAGGTAATATTCTCTTGAAAATATTGAGCGACCTCCAACAAAATAGGTGAAACTATCCGCTCTGATTTTGCTTTCTCATTACGAAGTGGAAAGACTTGTGCAATATGTAAAGTTTCCACCAACCAACTACTCGGTTCAATTGGTTTAATATTCTCAAATAAATATGCTCCACGCGCCAAAAGTCCAAATTTTTTGGTTACTTGTTCTATTTTCTTGTAACTGCTGTATCCCATATATTATTATTTTTTGACAAAGATATAACTTTTTTATCGTCTTTTAAGTTCTTTTAAAATAAAATTCTGCAATTCTTCTTCAGTAGGCAGTTGAATTTTGTATTTGGAAATAAAAAGGTCGTTGCCTTGTGTGGGCAGTGCATAACGCACAAGCGCCTCATTTTTGTCCGTTACCAATAAAATACCAATCGGTGGATTGTCGTTTTCTTCTTTTATCTCAGCTTGGTAATAATTCAGGTATGTTTGCAGTTGTGCAATGTGTCCCGCCTGCATTTTATCTACTTTCAGTTCTATCAAAATATGGCATTTCAGCAAACGATGATAAAAAACCAAGTCAATAAAAAAATATTCCTCACCTATCAAAATGCGTTTCTGCCTTGCCTCAAAACAAAAACCATTACCTAATTCTAAAATAAAATCTTGTAAATGAGCAATAAGCCCTTGTTCCAAATCATTTTCATCAAAGTTTTGTTGTGAACTTAGTCCCAAAAAATCAAAGAAATATACATCTTTTATCGCATCTTGTGGTGTTTGTACGGCTATTGTTTTTTTGATTTGTTCAAAAGTAAGGTCTTTATCTGCTGACAATCCTAATCTTTCATAAGAAAGTGTATTGATTTGCCTTTCTAATTCGCGCACCGAAGGTGTAGTTTTGAGCGTCAGCATTTCATAATAACGGCGTTTTGTGGGGTTTTCGATAGTCATCAAAACCGAAAGATGCGTAAATGAAACTCTTTGCAACAATAGCCTTGTATAATCAATCTCTTGATTATCAGTATTTTGCAATTCGACAGTCGCTGACTGTCGAATTGAGTCGGGCAAAAGATTTTGCTCAATGGTAAAACTCAACAACGGATATGTTTGGTAGAATTTTCTACACTTTTTCAGTTCCGTACTGCCCAAACCTTTGATAGTTTTGAGTTCTTTGGCTAAGTTTGCAAAAAGTTTTTCACCATATTTTGCTCTATCTTTACCATTTTGTTCGTACTCCACAATATACGCACCAATGCACCAATTTCGAATAGTCAATGCTTGATTAACACTCTGAACCGCTTTTATTTGTAGTTCTGCGTGTGTGTGCGAGATGTTTTTTAAAAGTTCTTGGAATTTCATATAATTCTTTTTTGTTTTTTTACAAATGCAAATCTATCCAATAATTTTTATTTTTTTTATCGATAAAAGACAATTATTTTTTGTTTCTAAGATAATGTTTATTTTTATATGATTTTATTAGAGAATATTGAGCGTTGCATTCGTCCAATAAAACCATACAAATAATCATACTACTGTACAATTTCTAAAAAGGATAATTTTATGGGCTTTTTAACTCTCCAAAAGTTTTAAAGTTTTGGAGAGTTTGATAACTTGTACAGCAGTATGAGAAAAAATATTAAAAATTCACTAATACTTGATTTTTTAATAAATCTTCCATATTTTCTCTTTTACGAATTAGTTGTACTTTGTTTTGATAGACCAATACTTCCGCAGGTCTAAAACGTGAATTATAATTAGAACTCATCATAAATCCATACGCACCTGCATTTTTGATAGCCAAAATATCACCTTCTTTTACCTCATTCATTTTTCTATCTGCGCCTAATGTATCCGTTTCACAAATATAACCAACAACACTGTACACGCGAGGAGTACCTGTTGGGTTCGAAATATTGATAATCTCGTGATAAGCATCATACAAAGAAGGACGAATAAGATGGTTCATTCCTGAATCTACACCCACAAAAGCAGTCGCAGGTGTTTGTTTGATAACATTGACATTGACAAACAAAAAACCTGATTCACTGACTAAAAATTTACCGGGTTCGAACCAAATTTCTAATTCTCTGCCATATTCTTTGCAAAAATTTTGAAAAGCAGTACCTAATTTCTCACCTAAATCTTCTAAATTAGTGGTAATATCGCCTTCTTTGTAAGCCACTTTAAAGCCACTTCCAAAATCAATAAATTCTAAATGAGGAAAATCTTTTGCAATATCAAACAAAATTTCTGCACCACGCAAAAAAACTTCCGCCTCCAAAATATCCGAACCTGTGTGCATGTGCAAACCCGAAATTTTGAGTTGATAACTTTTTACAATGCGTAAAATATGACGCGCTTGCAAAATAGAAATACCAAACTTTGAATCAATATGTCCTACTTGTATTTTGGCATTGCCTCCCGCTAAAATATGCGGATTTAAACGAATACAACAAGGAACTGAATTACCGTAAGTATTGCCAAATTGTTCTAACATCGATAAATTATCAATATTAATAACCAATCCTAACTCAACGGCTTCTTTAATTTCATTAAAAGAAACACAATTAGGCGTAAAAATAATCTGTTGAGGTTGAAAACCTACGTGCAAGCCCAATTTTGCTTCTTGAATCGATACAGTATCAAGCCCAATGCCTTGCTCTTTCAAAAGTTTAAGAATAGAAATATTTGTCAAAGATTTTGCTGCATATTTAATTTGTAATTTTTGACCTTTGAAAGCATTTTTAAGGATATTTAATTTTTTTACGATAGTATTTCCATCATAAACGTACAAAGGAGTATCAAATTTTTGGCAAATATCTTCTACTTTATGCCCCTGAATTTGATACGATTGATTGACGAGTTCCATTATGTTTTTGTTGATTTAATTTTTAGTGGTGCAAAATTAGTAATTTTTTAAAAAATATATTATCTTTGCAAAAAAAACATCATAAAATAATGAATTTTTTAGACGGATTAAACCCACCTCAAAAAGAGGCAGTTGAATATACAGAAGGTGCTTTGATGATTATTGCAGGAGCAGGCTCAGGAAAAACACGCGTTCTCACTTTGAGAGTTGCTAATTTGTTGCAACAAGGCATAGAACCCTATCAAATTTTATCACTGACTTTCACCAACAAAGCCGCTAAAGAGATGAGAGAAAGAATTGAGAAAATTGTAGGCATAGAAGCAAAAAGTTTATGGATGGGAACTTTTCACTCTATTTTTTCAAGAATTTTGAGAATCGAAGCAGATAGATTAGGTTATGACCGAAATTTTACTATTTATGATACTGACGATTCGAAAGCTTTATTAAAATCTATTCTCAAAGAACAAAATTTAGATGATAAAGTTTATCGTATTAATAATGTTTTAGGACGCATTTCAGGTGCTAAAAACAAACTCATTACTTACAAATTATATGCTCAAAATGATGCTTTAAAAGCAGAAGATGCAGCAAGCAAGATGCCCGAACTTTACAGAATATACGAAATATACCAAAAGAAATGTTATAAATCTAATGCTATGGATTTTGATGATTTGCTTTTACTGACCAATATTCTTTTGAGAGATAATGAAGATATTAGACAAAAATATCAACAAAAATTTCAATATGTAATGATTGATGAGTTTCAAGATACCAATCTTTCGCAATACAATATAGTAAAAATGCTATCGCAAAAACATCAAAATATTTGTGTTGTCGGTGATGATGCCCAAAGTATTTATGCTTTTAGAGGTGCAGATATTCAAAATATTCTCAATTTTGAAAAAGATTACCCTACCTTAAAAACTGTCCGATTAGAACAAAATTATCGCTCTACTAATAATATTGTGCAAGCAGCCAATTCTGTGATTGCTAATAACAAAAATCAACTTAGAAAAAGTGTTTGGACAAGCAATGACGAAGGAAACAAAATAAAGTTAGTCAAAACAATGACCGACACAGAAGAAGGACGACTTGTAGCAGATACTATATTTGAAGAAAAACACCAAAATAGTTGGAAAAATGAAGATTTTGCTATTCTCTATCGCACAAATGCTCAATCGAGAATTATGGAGGAAGCATTGAGAAGAAAAAATATCAAATACAAAATAGTAGGCGGTTTTTCTTTTTATCAAAGACAAGAAATTAAAGACTTATTAGGTTATCTTAGGTTTACAGTCAATCAACGTGATGAAGAAGCATTCAAAAGAATCATCAATTTACCAAAAAGAGGCATTGGTGATACTACCGTTGCAAAACTATTGGCAATGGCAAACGAAAAAAATATCAACGTTTGGGAATTATTAACCGAACATACTACTGAAATATCTAACAGAATTGCAGGAGTATTGGAAGTTTTTACAAATTTAATCAAAAAATTTATTCAATTACTCGATTCAAAAGATGCACACGAACTTGCTGTCATTATTGCCAAAGAATCTGGACTTCTAAAAGACCTTTATGAAGATAAAACTATAGAAGGAATATCAAGATATGAAAATGTACAAGAATTATTGAATGGAATTAGTGAATTTGTGGATAATGAGGAAAATGAAGACAAAAGTTTATCTACTTTTTTACAACAAATTACATTGGTAACAAGTATGGACGAAGCATCAAAAGACGAAGACAAAGATAAAGTTACTTTGATGACAATTCACTCTGCAAAAGGTCTCGAATTTAAGCACGTTTTTGTGGTTGGAATGGAAGAAAATTTATTTCCATCACAAATGGCTAATAATTCTTTGGCGGCGATTGAAGAAGAAAGACGCTTGTTTTATGTGGCTGTTACAAGGGCTGAACAAAAATTAACCCTGACTTATGCTCAAAATCGTTATTATTATGGAAATTTACAACAATGCGAACCAAGTAGATTTTTGAGTGAGATTGATAAGCAATTTTTGCAAAATGAAGGCGGAATGTCTAAATGGACAAGACAAGGTTTTATGAATAAAGAAGAAAGTAATGAAAAGGATAATAATACATTTAGTTTTTCTAATCAATTCAAAAAAACTACAGCCAATTATACAAAAGTTACAAACCTTACCAAAACCACTCCAACTGCTGATTTCAAACCAAGCAATCTTGCGGCTTTGAAAGTTGGAATGAAAGTAGAACATCAAAAATTTGGCGTAGGCATTATCAAAGAATTACAAAGTTTCCAAGATGATAAAAAAGCAATTATCAATTTTGAAACGCAAGGAGAAAAAACATTGTTATTGAGTTTTGCAAAACTTCAAATTTTGGAGTAAAAAAATGCTTTTTTATGAAGAAAAAAAGGCATCAATGAAATACTTTATAAAAAGTGGCATAAATACCACCACTATACATAATTTTTCGCCGTTGTCTGTGTCTTTACCACTGCCATTAAGTTAATTGTACCAACGGGCTAGCCTGTTGTTTCCAAAAATAATCACAACAGGTTTTAGTCTGTTGTTTCCAAAAATAGTTACAACAGGCTAAAGCCCGTTGATACGTTTTTTCTTAACTTAATAGTAATAATTTTTTCACAGACAACTAATAATAAATCATAAAAACATGTAAATTTACATCAAAATGATTGCTAATAATTACTTTTGTAAAATATTTTGTATCTAAAATAAATTCAATTCTATTTCAATTTGATTATGAAAATAAATATTTTTATCTCTTTATGGCTCTTTTTATGTACCAATACATTGATTAAAGCACAAAACATTCAACTTAGTTCGCCTTTTCCTACTGAAAATACATTAGGGCGATTATGTTTTATTGAAAACAAAAATCAATGGGATAAAGCAATTTTATATCGAGCAGATGTACCCAATGGGTTTTTATTTTTTAAAAAACAAAGTTTAATGTATGCTTTTTATGATGGTGAAGCATTGCATTCGCATCATCCTGAAAATCAAAATACAACTAAAAACATTCAACCAACAACAATTAAAGCACATTCGGTAGAAGTAGAATTTGTCAATAGTAATAAAAATATTACTTGGAAAAAAACTTTGCCTACACATCATCATTATAACTATTTGTTAGGAAACAACAAAAGTAAGTGGGCAAGTGATGTCAAAGGTTTTTATGAATTAGAGGCTGAAAATATATACAGAGGTATTAAAGCAAAATTCTTTAGCAAAGAAAAGTCATTCAAATATGAATTTCATTTGCAGCCTAATGCTCGTCCAGAGGATATAAAAATGGAATACAAAGGAGCAGAAAACCTTATAATAGATAAAAAAGGTAACTTAATTATTAAAACTTCACTCAATTCGTTCCAAGAAAATAAACCTTATGCTTATCAAATTATCAACGGAAAAGAAGTAAAAGTAAAATGTAATTTTGTGCTTCAACAAAATAATATTTCTTTTCAATTCCCTGAAGGTTATCAAAAAAATGAAGTATTAATCATTGACCCTGAACTTGTTTTTTCTACTTATTCAGGTGCTACGGCTGATAATTGGGGAAGTACTGCTACTTATGATGAAGATGGATTTCTTTATTCAGGTGGAATTGTAAGAGATTTAGGTACAGGATTTCCTGTTACGATTGGTGCTTTTCAAATGACATTCGCAGGCATTAATGATGTAGGTATTTTGAAATTTTCACCCACAGGAAACACTGTCGAATATGTTACTTATCTTGGTGGCAATAATAGTGAATTTCCGCATAGTCTTGTGGTAAATAGTCAAAAAGAATTAATTATTTTTGGAACGACAAGTTCTACTAATTTTCCAACTACGGCAGGTGCTTTTGATGCTACTTTTAATGGTGGCGTAGATTTTACTCCTACGGGAGGAATTCCTTATAGCAATGGAAGTGATATTTTTATTGCCAAGTTAAGTTTTGGAGGCAATCAGTTGAGAGGTGCTACTTTTGTAGGCGGTAGTGGAAATGACGGATTAAAGAATTTAAGCACTACTTCTATCGATAACTATGGTGATGAATTTAGAGGAGAAGTGATTGTAGATGCTTTAGATAATATAATCATTGCCAGCACTACTACTTCTGCTAATTTTCCTGTTTTGAATGGTTATCAATCTAATTTAAGAGGTACACAAGACGGAATTTTACTGAAATTTAATACTAATTTAACCCAAATGATTTGGGGAACTTACTTAGGAGGAAGTAATTTTGATGCAATATATGGATTGAAAATCAATACATTAGGCAATATATACATTACAGGCGTAACAAGGAGTAATGATTTAAGAAGTGGATTAAATGTGAGTATTCCGCCTGCTTTCAAAACCACAATAGGAGGTATAGAAGATGGTTTTTTAGCCGAAATTACTGCTAACGGAGTAATGAAACAAATCACTTATATTGGTACTACTGCCGCAGACCAAACTTTCTTTGTTGATTTTGATGTAGATGATAGCCCGATAGTCTTAGGACAAACCACAGGTGCGTACCCGATTAGCTCATCAACGATTTATCGTAATGCAAACAGTGGACAATTTATTCATAAATTAAGTGCGGATTTACAGACTTCTATTTTTTCTACTGTGATAGGTGCAGGAAGAAATCAACCTGATATTTCTCCTACTGCTTTTATGGTTAATAATTGTGGTAATATTTATATTGCAGGCTGGGGCGCTCCTTTGAGTGCAGGACGCACTACATTTGGACTATCAACCACTACTGATGCTTACAGAACAACCACAGACGGAGGCGATTTTTATATAATGATTCTTCGAAAAGATGCAGAAAATTTATTGTATGCTACTTTTTTTGGTGCTACTAATAATAACAATGACCACGTAGATGGAGGAACTTGTCGTTTTGATAAAAGAGGTATTATTTATCACGCTGCTTGTGCCTCGTGTGGTGCGCAACAAACAGGTTTTCCTACTACATCAGGAGCATTTGCCAGTACTAATAACAGCCCTAATTGCAACAATGCCGCTTTTAAGTTTGATATTGGACGTTTGATTGTTGATTTTAATATTTATGATGTTACTACTAATGTGATTGTAATAAGGGCTTGTAGATTTCCTTATTTATCTAACATTAGATATGAAGGAGTAGGTGCAACTA
>RDZP01000115.1 GCA_004294005.1 Cytophagia bacterium | reverse complement strand
TGACAGGATTTCAGGGTTTTCAGGATTTTTCTTTTTTTTGACAGGATTTCAGGGTTTTCAGGATTTTTCTTTTTTTTGATAATGATTTTAAAAAAAAGTAAATATAAAAAGTTGTTATTTTTGAGGATATTGTTTACATTTGCCAAAAAAAACTAAAAAATATGACTTATCAATTTGCATCTTGGGAAAAATATCAAAAATCTATTACACATTTTATTTCTACTAAAAATGGAGGTGTGAGCGAAGGTGATTATCAAAGTCTTAATGTTGGTTTTGGAGTGCCTGACAACCCAAATAATGTAATAGAAAATCGTAAAATATTAGCAAAAAATATTAATATTCCAATAGAAAACTTCGTTTTTTGTAATCAAGTGCATCAAAATAAAGTCAATGTAATCACAACAGAAGAGAAAGGTGCGGGTGTTTTTGATAAATCAACAGCGATTCAAAGTTGTGATTCAATCATTACTGCTGAACCTGATATTTGTCTTTGTGTGATGGCAGCTGATTGTCTGCCTATTCTTTTATATGATGAAAAAAGAGGCGTTGTGGGTGCTTGTCATGCGGGCTGGCGTGGCACAATTAGCCATATTATGACAGAAACTATCAAGGCAATGCAATATCATTTTGATTGTCAGCCTGAAGATATTATGGTGGGTTTGGGTGCTTGTATTTCTGTTGAAAAATATCCTATTGGAGAAGAAATTGTTGAAGTAGTGAAAGAAATATTTGGAACAGAGGAAGGTTTTTTGAAACAATATCCTCATTCAAATCAAAAACATTTTGATTTGAAATATGCTAATATTTTTCAATGCAAAGAAATGGGTATTCTTGAAGAAAATATTACCAATTTGACAATGTGTACTTATGACAATCAGAAAGATTTTTTCTCGGCTCGATATGCACAACATCATAAACAACAAACAGGACGTTTTTGTGCAGGAATTATGCTTAAAAATAGAGATTTTTTGACTTTTGAGTATATTTAATTTTTTTAGTAGAATAATATTCACGTTTTAACGACTTTTTTTTGTATAATTTAATTTTTTTTTTTAATTTTGCTTTTTATTAAAAATATTCCTTAAATTATTTTAGTTTTTACAAATTTCTTTTTACAATTATGGATAAAAACGATTTTTTATCACAACCCGAAGACATCAAAACTTCTTATTTAGTTATTTTGGCGGGAATTGCTTCTGCTGACCATCAAAGTACAGATGCAGAAATTGCTTTTGTAGAACAAATGAGTACTGCTTCTGGCATCTCTGCTGATTCAAAACAAGTAGTTACAAATGCGTTAAAAGATATTCAAGGGGCAGATTTACCTTCTCACTTAGCAAAATTTAAAACCAATGACATTAAATTTGCATTGACTTCTGATTTGTTAAATTTAGGTTATTCAGATGGAAATTTGAGTGCTGATGAAGCAAATGCTGTAAGAGGTGTAGCAACTGAGTTGGGTATTAGTGCAGAACAATTTGATGCTTTATCACAATATGTGCAAACATCTAACAAAGAAGCATCTAAAAATAATGGAACACCATTACCAAATAGTACGCTTGCGGGTGAGCCTTCTTTCTTAGAAAAAGTAGGTTTGAAAAGCGTTTTTGATAAATTAGGTATTCCTGTTGGACATTTTTTGACAGGTACAACTATTGCCGCAACTTTAGGAGCGGTTGCATATATGATGTTACAAAATTACACAAAACCTAATGCACAAGGCTCACATGCAGGCACATTGGGTGATGTGGTAGGCGATTGGTTAGGTGGATTGGTAGGTTCAAAACCTGTAGCAGGACAGCCTGCAGCAGCCAATAATGGTATGCAAGGTATGATTTCAAATTTCTTTACAAGTGAAGCAGGCGCAGCCACTATCAATAATGTGATAAACAATGTAGCACAAGCAACTTCGCAAGGAAAAGGTATTGGTAATTTGGCTGAAATCGTTGGAGGAAGTGTTCAACAAGGACTATTACAAAATGTATTGGGTTCATTATTTAGCGGTAAAAAATAATTAAAATAGTTTTCTTTTTAAAAGTCCTTCGATTTTGAAGGACTTTTTTAGTTTATTTATGAAATACGTTATTGAAACTAATCAATTATCTAAAAAATTTAATATTGGAAAAAAGAATGAAATAGAAGTATTACAAAATATACATTTGCAAATTCAAGAAAGTACTTGTATATTATTAAAAGGTGCATCTGGCTCAGGAAAAACAACTTTATTGAGTATTTTGGGTGGTTTGACAAAAGCCACTGAAGGTGAATATATTTGTTTAGATAAAAAAATTTCGCATTGGTCTGAAAAATTTTTGACTGCGTTTAGGAGAGAAAATATTGGTATTATTTTTCAACAATTTAATTTGATACAAGGTGTAGATGTTTGGACAAATATTGCTTTGCCTGCTATTCCAACCGAAAAATCAACAAAAAAATTAAAAGAAAAAGTTGAAAAAATTGCAACACAAATACAGATTGAACATAAATTGTATGCAAATATCAATACACTTTCAGGAGGAGAAATGCAAAGAGTAGCCATTGCACGTGCATTATTAAACGAACCAATGATTATTTTGGCTGATGAACCTACTTCACAATTAGATTCTGATAATTCTGAAAATATTTTAAATATATTTCAAGAATTGAAACAAAAAGGAAAAACTATTATCGTTACAAGTCACGATAATAGAGTCGAAAATAGTAATTTAATTGATAAAATAATTGAATTAAAAGATGGAAAAATTGTAGAATAGAAAAATACCACAAATAATGAAAAATAATTGTTTATTTTTGATAACTTTTATTGCAACTATTTATTTTAGTTGCTCAAATGATAAAAAAGTAAAAGAATTATCACAAAAATTAGAAGAAAAACAAAGACGGAAAATAGAAAGTAAAAAAATAGACACTTTTAAAAACGGTGATATTATTTTTCAAATCTCATTATCAGGACAAGGAAAAGCAATTCAGTTGGCTACAAAATCAAATTATACGCATTGTGGATTAATTGTAGAAAAAAATAATCAGTTTTATGTCTTTGAAGCAGAAACACATGTTAAAGCTATTCGTTTAAAAAAATGGATTGAGAGAGGAAAAAACCAACATTTTGTAGTCAAAAGATTAAAAAATGCTGAAAAAATATTGACAAAAACAATGATTGAAAACATCACAAAACAAATCCTTAAATATAATGAAAAACAATATGATATTTATTTTTCTTGGTCTGATGAAGCAATGTATTGTTCGGAATTAGTTTGGAAAATCTATCAAAAAGCAACAGGAATTGAGGTAGGAAATCTTCAAAAACTCAAAGATTTTGATTTGACAAGTAATGAAGTAAAACAAAAACTAAAAGAAAGATATGGTAATAATATTCCATTAGAAGAAAAAGTTATTTCTCCTGAAAGCATTTTTAAAAGCGATAAATTAGAAGAGATTATGATTAAATATTAGGCAAGAATATATTTAAAATGAACGTTAAAATTGATATTATTTAGTATTTTTGTGTTATATAAAAAAGATAAAAATTATGGGGTACAGTAATTATAAAAAATTAGAACAAGTTACAAAAAAATTTAAACTTGATGCGGAATTTATCGGTCTTTTTGATACATTTTCGATAGTAGAACCAAGCAATTGGTTATTGGAAACGCTAAAAAAAGCCAAATTAGTACCACTACGAAACGAGAAAGTAAAATCAGAACGTATTGTTTCGCCTATATTGATGGAATTAGCTCAGAAATATCAAGAAAATGTTACTTTATTTTCAGGAGAAGAATTGCTGGTCGATAGTGATAAAGATTTATCAGGCGAATGTGATTTTTTCTTCATACTTGCTCCTCGAAAACCTTATTTAGAAAGCCCTATTATTTCATTGGTAGAGGCAAAAGATGAAGATATGGATTATGGAATTGCGCAATGTGCTGCTCAGTTATATGGAGCAAAACTTTTTAATGAAATGGAAGGTAAAAACTTTCCCGTATTATATGGCTGTGCTACTGATGGCGTAGAGTGGAAATTTTTACGTTTTGAAAATAATGTTTTTTATATTGATAATCAAGTTTATACAGATTTAAAAGAAATTTTAGGTATTTTTGATTATATCATTCAAAGTTATTTGGAATAGAAAAATATAAGTTTTTAATTTTTAACTAAAACAAAAATTACTATTAAATATTAGTTAAAATGCACTTTTTTAGAATGATATATGTTTTAAACTCGTAATAAAAATACAAACTCAAAAATTATTTATACTCAATTTTATATGAAAAAAAAGATATTTTTCCTTTTTATATTCATCATTTTTACGCAAATACATACCAAAGCACAAGTAAAAGAACCAACTAAATGGACAATTTCTATCGCAGAAAAACAAGTGAAAATTGGTGATGAAGTTGAACTTATTTTTACTGCTAATATTGACCAAGATTGGTACATTTATACGGCTGTCGAAAAAGATGACGGACCAATTCCTACCAAAATAAATTTACAAAAAAATGCTACTTTTCAGTTGATAGGAAATGTAATTTTACCTACTAATGCAGTTGAAAAATATGATGATATTTTTGAAATGAAACTTTCTACTGCCAAAAAACAAGCCATTTATAAACAAAGAATAAAAATATTAGCTGAAAGACCTGATATAAAAGCCAATATTACTTTTCAAACTTGTAGTCTCACTTCAGGTCTTTGTATTAATGGAAATAAAAATTTGAGTATTGATATTGCGGTAATATCATCAGATAAAAAAAAAAATGATGATAAAAAAGACACATTAAAAGAAGAAAAAAAAACAGATGATAATAGTAAAGATACAATCAAAGAGGAAGTAGATACAAAAGATGCAACAAAAAGCACTATAAAACCAACTGATAATTCTTCTAAGAAAAAAGAAAAAAAAAGTGAAATGACTGATTGGTTAAGTTTTATTTTTACCTCTTTTTTGGGTGGTTTTGCAGCGTTTTTGATGCCTTGTATTTTTCCTTTATTGCCCTCAACTGTTACTTATTTTGTAAAACTACCAAGAAAAAAAGAAAAAGAAGATATGTCTGAAGATGAAAAAAATGCTTTACGCAGACATTATCATAGAGAAGGTATCAAAAAAGCACTTTTTTATGGCTTCTCGATTGTGGCTATTTTTACGATTGTAGGCACTGCGGTTGCGGCTATTAATGGACCTGCTTTTGCTAATTGGTTGAGTACACATTGGTTGCCTAATGTTTTTTTCTTTTTGTTATTTTTAGTTTTTGGATTGTCATTTTTAGGTCTTTTTGAATTGACTTTACCAAATAGTTGGGTGATGGGTGCAGACAAACAGGCAGATAAAGGTGGTTATTATGGTATATTTTTTATGGCGATGACGTTGGTTTTGGTGTCTTTTTCGTGTACAGGTCCGATTGTAGGCTCGTTGCTTATACAAGCGGCAGGCGGGCAGGTTTTGAAGCCTATTGTAGGAATGATGTCATTTTCAACTGCATTGGCATTGCCTTTTGTGTTGTTTGCTATATTTCCGACTTGGCTCTCAAATATGCCAAAATCAGGTGGTTGGTTTGGTGTTTTGAAAGTAAGTTTAGGTTTTTTGGAATTGGCGATTGCTTTAAAATTTTTGAGTACTGCTGACCAAGTATATCATTGGGGAATTTTGGATAGAGAAGTGTTTTTAGCATTTTGGATTGTTCTTTTTGGCGTTTTAGGATTGTATTTATTAGGAAAATTACATCTTAAAAATGAACCAAATACAGAAGGAATTGGCGTAATGCGTTTGGTAATGGGTATTTTAACTTTGAGTTTTACAATTTACTTGGTTCCAGGTATGTTTGGCGCTCCTTTACCTCCTTTGGCGGGAATTTTGCCTCCGATAACTACAATGGAAGGCGAAGATTTGTATGTGCAGAATAATTTTTCGAGCAATGATAATCAAAATACAATTACCAATAAAAAACACAGCCAATATTTTAAACTACCACATCAATTAGATGGTTTTTTTGATTACAAAGAAGGTTTAGAATATGCCAAAAAAGTAAATAAACCTATTTTTATTGATTTTACGGGGCATGGTTGTGTGAATTGTAGAGAAATGGAAGCAAGAATTTGGAGCAAACCTGCTGTTTTAAAAAGATTAAAAAATGATTTCGTTTTGATTGCTTTGTATGTTGATGATAGACATGAGTTGCCTGAAAATGAATGGTATGTTTCTGAATATGACAAGCAAACCAAAAAAACGATTGGTGAACAAAATGCAGATTTTCAAATTGTAAAGTTTAATAATAATGCACAACCTTATTATTGTTTGCTTGACCACAAAGGCGAATTATTGGTCGAACCACAAGCATATAATAACAATGTAGAAAATTTTATCGACTTTTTGGATAAAGCCAAAACTAATTTTTATAAAAAATGAAAGCAACTTATTTAAAAATATACCCTGAAAATCCAGACGAAAAAAAAATACAAACCATTGTAGAATGTCTAAGAAATGGAGGTGTTGTTATTTATCCTACTGATACTGTTTATGGTATTGGTTGTGATATTTTTCAACAAAAAGCAGTGGAAAGAATTTGTCAAATCAAAAATGTATTGCCTCAAAAAAGTAATTTGTCTTTTATTTGTTATGATTTGAGTAATATTGCTGAATATGCAAAAGTAGAAGACAATGTTTTTAAGGTAATGAAAAAATCTTTGCCCGGTGCTTTTACTTTTATTTTGAAGACAAGTAGTAAAGTACCTAAAATTATCAATTCAAAAAAGAAAACAGTCGGAATACGTATTCCTGATAATAATATTCCAAGAATGATTGTCAAAGAATTGGGCGCACCCATTTTGACTTCTTCTATCAAAGATGATGATGAAATCATAGAATATTCGACAGACCCAGAACTAATATATGAAAAATTTAAGTTTCAAGTGGATATTATCGTAGATGGTGGTTTTGGAAATAATGTTGCTTCTACCATTGTTGATTGTTCGGAAGGAGATTTTGATATTATCAGAGAAGGTTTGGGCGATTTATCTTTGTATGTGTAAAAAAAAATATATTTTTATAAAAAAATCTTTAAAAATTTTAGAATAAAAAAAAAATACATAATTTTGCACGTAAAGCATTAGACTTTACAAATATCAATCACTCTCTTAAATTTTTTGTATGATAAACAGCATAGAAGAAGAAGAAATCAAAAAAGCGTTTGAAAAACGCAGTTGGAATGAAGTAAAAAGTTCTAATTCTTGGGTAGTTTTTAAAATCATGGCTGAATTTGTAAATGGTTTAGAAAAACTATCTCAAATCGGACCTTGTGTTTCTATTTTTGGTTCTGCCCGCACAAAACCTGAAAATCAATACTATATCGCTGCTGAAGAAATTGCTGCTCAATTAGTAAAAAAAGGTTATGGAATTATCACAGGTGGTGGACCGGGTATTATGGAAGCTGCCAACAAGGGAGCAAGACGTGAAGAAGGTAGTTCTGTGGGTTTAAATATTGACCTTCCTTTTGAGCAAAGTAGCAATCCTTATATTGATAATGATAAATTAATTACTTTTGATTACTTTTTTGTACGCAAAGTAATGTTTGTAAAATACTCACAAGGTTTTGTAGTAATGCCGGGCGGTTTGGGAACATTAGATGAATTATTTGAAGCCTCTACATTGATTCAAACAAAAAAAATTGGTCGTTTTCCAATTGTTTTATATGGTCGTGAGTATTGGGGTGGATTGATGGATTGGATTAAAGACACTGTTTTGGGCAAAGAGAACAACGTAAGTGCAGAAGATTTAAACCTTATTCAAATGGCTGATACACCTGAAGAAGCAGTACAAGTCATTGATAATTTTTATAGTAAATATATTCACAAACCAAATTTTTAGTAATACATTATTATTATTTTGTTTTAATCAACTTTCTATCGTCTTTTGGTAGAAAGTTGATTTTTTTTTATAGGTGCAAAATTATGTATAGCGGAAAAATGTTTGCGAAGGGCGGGATTTGATAGCACTTCCCTTGCTCTACGCACAAAGTTTATAGAAAGCACAAAAGCCTAAATTACGCACATTAGCCCGCCTTTTCGCAAACATAATGTTCACTACCATTAAGTTAAGAAAAATTGTTATCTTTGCACTTAATTTCACTTCACAAAAGTAATGATGATGGTAGAGATTTCCAAAAAAATAGTTACAAAACTTCAAAAGTTTTTGAACTAAGCACAATACTCAATAGAAATGAATTATAAGCGAGGATTTTAAAGAAAATATTAATGTAAGTTTTTAGTGTAATTTTAATTTTTTGCTTGTGAAAAAAAAGGCGGGAAAAATTATGTTTT
>RDZP01000114.1 GCA_004294005.1 Cytophagia bacterium | reverse complement strand
TTTGAAAAAAACGGTGGGTCGATGTAAATTAAATCTACCGTTTCGTTTTCGAGTGTTTTTAAAACTTCTAAGCAGTCCCCTAAAATTAGTTTGTTCATAGAATTTGTATGACTAAAAATTTTCGTTGCAAATATATTGATTTTTGTATAACTTTGCAAAAAAAATCAGTTTGAAAGTTAAAACAATACTAAAAAAATAATTGAATAGAAAATGTTTCAAAAAAAAATATCAATGTATAAATAAGTTTTAGTAAAATACATTGAAAAAAATTATAGTTAAAAGTTTTGTTTTCTAAAAACAATCATTATCTTTGCCTACAATTTAAAACTATTATTCATAATTTTTATTTTAACCACCGTGAAATTCGGAGCAATTGACATAGGTTCAAACGGAGCAAGGTTACTAATATGTAGCGTTCTTCAAGAAAATATAGACCAAGTAAAGTTCAAAGATGTAGAATATACACGTTTTCCGCTTCGGTTAGGTACAGATGTATTTAGCGAACAAAAAATCGGAAAAAAGAAAATAGAACAGTTACTAAAGCTAATTAAAGCATTCAAATTATTATTAGAATTACACGAAGTCGAAGATTTTATGACTGTTGCTACTTCTGCTTTTAGAGAAGCAAAAAATGGCAAAGAAGTAATACAAAAAGTAAAAACTGAAACAGGCATAGAAATAGAAATAATAGAAGGAAGCAGAGAAGCAGAAATTTTGGACGCAGTCATCACCAAACAACTTACTTCTTTTCAAAATTATTTGCATATCGATGTAGGTGGAGGAAGTACAGAACTCAATCTTTACTTTGGTACGCAAAAAATAGCATCAAAATCTTTTCCAATGGGTTCGATTAGAAATGTAGGTTCACGTGAAAATATTGAAATATTAAAAAATATTCGTGTTTGGATAGAAGAAAACATCAAAAAAATCCAAACAAAATTACCTATTACCGCCATCGGAACAGGTGGGAATATCAATAAAATAGCAAGTTTATTAAGAAGTAAAAATCAATTAATTCAACATTCTCAAATTCGTGAGATTTTATTTGAACTCAATAAAATGAGTTTTTATCATAAAGTAAATACATTACAACTCAATCCTGATAGGGCTGATACTATTTGTCCTGCAGCTTATATTTATTTATCAGTGATGGAATGGGTAGGAGCAACAGAAATGGAAGTGCCAGAATTAGGTATGACAGATGGAATGATGGAACTTATGTGGAGAAAATACCAACAAAAACCATTACGAAAAAAAAATATTTAGTCAGTTTGGAACAAAATAACTAAAAAATTAGTTAATATAAAAATAAGACTAAAAAACAAAAAAAAGTAATAATTATTCTTAAAAAAAGACAAAATCAGAAAAAAAATGGTTTTTTTTATAAAAAAATGTAAAAAATCTTTGGAAAGAGTAAAATCATTTATATTTTTGTCAAAAAAAATAAAAAAACATTTTTTTTTTAGAAAAAATTTACTTTCTTTTGCAAAAAATTAAAAATTAAAATTATTTTCCGTTTAAAACGACAAACGTTTATTTATTAAAAAGTTATGAAAAAAACAATTGCTAAATTATTATTGGCATTCTTTATTCTTATGAATGCAACCTTCACAATGGCACAAGATAAAAAACCAGATGGAGACAAACCAAAAGAAGAAACAGAAAAAACTGAAGAACCAGTAAAAGCGGCAACAGGTACTGCAACAGAGGAGACTAAAAAAGTACAAAACGCAACTTTTCATCAAGTAATTAAACAAAAATTCATTGAGGGAGATTGGATTTATATGACTCCCGTTATTATTTGTTTAATTCTTGGTTTAGCGATTGCCTTAGAAAGAGTTATTACTTTGAACTTGGCAGGTACAAACACTAAAAAATTTGAGCAAAAAATTGAAGATGCACTTAAAAGTGGTGGTATTGAAGCAGCAAAAAAAGTAGCTGTAAACACTCGTGGCCCTGTGGCATCTATCTATGCACAAGGTTTGATTAGAAACTCAGAAGGAATCGATATGGTTGAAAAATCTGTTGTTTCTTATGGTTCGGTAGAAATGGGACGTTTAGAACAAGGTTTAGTTTGGATTTCATTGTTTATTGCCTTAGCACCTATGTTAGGTTTCTTAGGAACAGTTGTGGGTATGATTCAGGCGTTTGATATGATTCAAGCAGCAGGTGATATTTCTCCTACAATTGTTGCAGGTGGTATTAAAGTAGCCCTTTTGACTACAGTAGCAGGTTTGATTGTAGCGATTATTTTACAAATTTTATACAATTATATTACAAGTAAAGTTTCTTCTATTGTATCTCAAATGGAAGATTCATCAATTACTTTGATTGATATGTTGGTAGCTTATAACCGTAAATAATATTTTACCCTTTAAAAAAATATTTTAATATTACAATGGACAAAAAAATAAGTAAAATATTAAATCCAGTTTTATTGGGCTTAGCATTTTTAGTGAGTATTTCAGGGATACTAATGGGTGGATTTATGACGAAAAATTATATTCCTAAAAGTGGCATTCCACCTGAACCTGCTCGTTCAGAAGGAGTAGATTTTTCAACAGATTTATTCTTGAACTTTAGTTATATTTTTATAATTGTAGTGATTATAGCAGTAATAGCAGGTTCGATAATAAGTATGTTAGATGACTTAAAAGGCTCGATGAGATCGATTATTTCTCTTGTAGCAATGGTGGTTATTTTCGGACTTTTATATGCAGCAATGGCAGATAGTAATGTTTTAGGTCATGGTACAGTACTTCCTGATGGAAAAAAAGTAGATATGTACAAAGACTTTAAAATTACTATGGGACAGGTTCGTTTTGTAGATACAACGCTTTTATTATCTTATTTTCTTGGTATTGCTGCATTTTTTGGAGTAATCGCAGGAGAAATAAGAGGAGCAATCAAATAAAAACTTTTAAACTTCAAAAAATATGATGAAGAAAAGAAGCTCAGGAGGCTCGCAAGAAATCAATGCGAGCTCAATGGCAGATATAGCATTTTTATTGTTGATTTTCTTTTTGGTAACTACTACTATTGCTTCTGATAAAGGTTTGACAATTATATTGCCACCTAAGAAAGAAAATCAACCTCAGATTGAAAAAAATGAACGCAATGTATATGTTGTATTGGTAAACTCTCGAAATCAATTATTAGTAGAGGGTGAACCAATGAACTTAGCAGACTTGCGTGCAGGTGTGAAAAAGTTTATTTTAAACAATGGAGCAGACAAAAATTCATCTGATAATCCTCTTGAGGCGGCAGTTTCATTCAAAACAGACAGAGCGACCAAGCATGCTACTTATGTGAGGGTATATGACGAAATAACAGCGGCTTATAATGAAATTCGTGCTGAAAAATTAGGCGTTTCTACAAAAGAATTTATGAGCTTTGATAAAGAAAAAGCAAAAAAAGAACCAGCATTGGTTCAAAAAGCAGAAACATTCGCTCAAAAAACGGACTTTGTAGGTGATGATGTGGTAGGCAATTATCTTAACTATGATGAAAACTCAAAAGATAAACGCAAACAAAGAATGATTGATGCCTATAAAGCAGCACGTACTTCTTCAAAAGTATTATTTGTTGAAAAATACTATGATGTTCAAAAACAATTTCCTAAACGTATTTCAAAAGCAGAACCAACAAAAGTAGAATAATATGGCACAATTTAGGAAACAAAACAAAACATTACCCGCTATCTCTACGGCTTCGTTGCCTGATATAGTATTTATGTTGTTATTCTTTTTCATGGTAACAACTGTATTACGCGAAACAGATATAAAAGTAACTTATTCAGCGCCCGGTGCTACTCAGTTGGAACAGATTGAAAAGAAATCTGTTGTGAGTCATTTGTATGTAGGCTTTCCGAAAGATACAAAATTAGGAAAAGAAGCACGCATACAAGCCAATGATGTTCTTTTGAATGCCCCAAATGAGGTTAGACAATGGGTTGTCAATGAAAAAAGTAAGTTGCGCAAGAACGAACAAGGTGAGCATACTATTTCTTTAAAAGTAGATAGAGATGCAAAAGTAGGTATCGTTACAGATATTGAAACAGAACTAAGAGAAATTGATTCAAGACGTGTGATTTATAATGCGAATCGTGCTGCTGATGCAAAATAGTTTTAAAAATTCTGATAAAAATATGATATAAAAAAAACTGCTTGAAAATATTTTTCAAGCAGTTTTTTTTTATTTTTTATTAAAGTTGTTTCATTAAAATTTATAAGCAAGTCCAGCAGTGGGCATCCATTCATTTTTTGCATTATTATAAAAAAAAGGAAAACCAATGGCTAATTTTTTGTAGGCAATTTCTGGACCTGTACCTACTGTCGGAATAATAAAAGTACGCGGACTGTCTTCCAAAAAACGTAAACTTGGAGCAGTAACCCAAGAGAAAGTAAATTTATTTTTCTTTATTCTAATTGAAGGACCTCCAAAGTTAAGAAAAAAAGCGTTTCCATTTGTAAAAACACCTATTTGTCCTTCTATTTTCCATTCAAATTGAATATCTTTGGTTGTTTCATTTTTTTTATTGTCATTGACTGTGTTATTTTGTGCTTTTAGTGTATTCAACAAAAAAAATACTCCTATAACAAAGATAAGCAAATATTCATTTTTTTTCATGCGAATTATAAATTAAAATTAAAAAACTTGAAATCCAAGTACTAAAACATCATCAGTTTGTTCCACTTCACCTCTCCAACGATAATGTTCTGCTTCTAACTTGTCTCTTTGAGCAAATAGCGGAAGTCGGTGATTGTCCTTGAGCAATTCCCTAAAGCTACTAGACATATATTTTCGTTTTTCTTCACCTCCAAATTGGTCGCGATACCCATCAGAAGTCAAGTAAAAAATATTACCTTGTTCAATATCAATAGTATGGTTAGCAAAAGGATTATTAACAGATATGATGCCATCAATAGAATTTCTTGCTCCTTTAATTTCTACAATTTGATTTTCTTTAGTATAATAAAGATTTTGTCTCGCCCCTGCAAAGGTAAGTTTTTTATTTGCTTCATCTATAGTTACAATTGCTACATCCATTCCATCTCTTATTTTTTGATGATGTTGTAAAGTTGCTTTTAATAGAATATCAAGATTATCTAAGATATCTTTAGGATTAGTTGTTTCATTGATATTAATAATTTCGTTCAATAATGTAATCCCTATCATTGTCATAAAAGCACCACCAACACCATGTCCTGTACAATCCGCCAAAATAATAATTTTTAAATTTCTTACCTTGCCAAACCAATAAAAATCACCTGAAACAATGTCTTTTGGAATATTCAAAATAAAAGCACTTTTGAAATTATTGATGATATTGCTTTGTTCAACCATAATTGCATTCTGTATTCTTTTGGCATAATTGATACTATCCATTACATTTTCGTTGAATAATTCAATATCTCTTTTTTGTGATTCAATCAATAATTTTGATTGTTCAAGGTTTTCATTGTTAGCAAACAACTCTTCATTGATTTGCCTTAGTTCTTCGCTCAAAGACAAAACCTCCTCATAGGTCATTTTTAAATCAGTGATATAAATATTTATTTTTTTGGTAATAGGTCTAAAAATAAAGAACCCTTCACTCAATAAGGTCAAAAAAGTAATCGACATCAAAATCAACTCAATCCATTTTAGATATTCAATTTTTTGCTTTGCTTCAAAGGCAAATCTATCTACAATCAAATTCATTCCTTTTAGGAATGCTTTTTCATTGTCTAAAATGATTTGTATGTGTGGTTTAGATAATTTTGTAAAATCATTATTATCTTTCAAACTAACAATGTTTTTCCCTGCATTGAGCATCAGAACAAAATTTTTATCTAATTGTCTGAATAGTTTGAGAATTGTAGCAGAATTATTAACAGGAAGTTTCAAATCATTATTACCTTCAATGAGACCAATATGGTGAAGTTCCCAAGTATTGAGTGCCTTTTTAAGTTCATCTAAATATCTTGGTTTATTAGCAGAGTCTTCTATCAACAAAAGGGCTGTATTTTTGGAAATTTGTTGGCTAAAAAACCTTTGTCGTCCACTAATATTAATTACATTTCCATCACTTTCTTGATTTTGAAGAGCGTTACGAATTAATACTTGACTAATAATTGTAATTAAGGCTACTAAACTCAGCGCAATAATGTAACTAACTTTTAATCTTTTGGTAGAGGTTTCGTCATTTTTGCTACTTAAATATTTAGATAATGTGTTTTTATTTATAAAATCCATACAATTTTAGATTCAAATACTTATTTTTACATTGCAAAAAGACTACTTAATTGTTGAAAATAAAAATATCTTATCGATAAATTAGTACTGTTTATCGATAATAACATAAAAATAACTAAATTTGCGAAAAAAGTAAAATACAAACACAATATAAAAAATGCTATTCCCTTTATTTCTTCAAAAAAAAGATAAAATTTTGATGGTCGCTCCTGCGAATGCCGTTCGTTTGGAAGAGATTTTACCTGCTATTACTATTTTTGAATCGTGGGAATTAGAAGTTGAACTTAGTCATCATTTGTTGAATGTCCATCATACTTTTGCAGGAACAGATGAACAACGTTTAGAAGATTTACAAAATGCACTTGATAATACTGAAATCAAAGCAATTATTTGTGCAAGAGGTGGTTATGGTACGGGAAGGATTATTGATAAATTAGATTTTACTCTTTTTTTAAAATATCCAAAGTGGTTAGTTGGTTTTAGTGATATTACAATTTTGCATACACACCTTCATCAATTATCGATAGCAAGTATTCATGGTAGTATGCCTCTTTTATTTCCTAAACAAACGCCACAAGCCATTCAAAGTCTAAAAGATGTATTGTTTGGAAAAAAAATACTTATCAAAGCAGAAAAACATGAATTTAATCAAATAGGAATAAAAAAAGGAATTTTAATAGGTGGAAATCTATCTTTATTGGTAAATAGTTTGGGAACAAAATCAGAAATAATGACAGAAAACAAAATTTTATTCATTGAAGATGTGAATGAATATATTTATCATTTGGATAGAATGATGGTGCAATTATACAGGGCAAATAAATTAAAAAATTTGGCGGGTTTGGTAATTGGACAATTTTCAGAAATCAAAGATAACATAAAAGGTTTTGGAGCCTCTCTGGAGCAAACAATAGTAGAATGGACAAAAGAATACACTTATCCGATTGCTTTTAATTTTCCGATAGGACATCAAGAGAATAATATGAGTGTTATTTGTGGTAAAATGATGACTTTGGAGGTAAATGAAAATGAAAGTATTTTGATAGATTGATTTTTTTCTCAACTGATTTATTTAGGTCTTGAAAAAATAAAAAAAAACAAAATTATCATAAGTTTATCAAAGCGTAATTTGTGATGTTTGTAATATTTTTACCTTTTTTTACAAACTAAAATCAGTTGGAGAATTGAAGAAATTAGAATAAAAATATATTATCAAAATCTACAGTCCTTCGCAAAAACCTTACATTTCACAAAAAAATAATATTATTTATTTGGAATATCAAAAAAAATAGTTTTCCTTTGCGCTTTAATTTAATTATTCTTTAACATTTTAATTTTCTTTCTTATGAAAAAGTTAATTATTTCGTTGTCGATAGCATTTTTTTGCTATGCATGATGAGTGGGTGCAAAAAACCCAAAGGAGGAGTCGAACCACAAGACGACCCCGACCTACCTCCTAAAACTCAAACAGGTGCCAATACTTTTGGTTGTAGAATTAATGGAGCGGCATGGACACCAAAAGGAATTCCTTTTAGCTATTCAAGTTTGGTGGTTTCTTATGACCCAAATTTTTATTGGGGTACTTTAAATATAACAGCAAGGCGTTTTTATGATAATGGAAGTTCCGAAATTATAACTTTGTTTTCAGATAGTCTTAAGACAACAGGTACTTATCCTCTAAATAAACTGAGAAGGCAGGAAGCGCTTTTTTTTGGTAGAACTAACACTTTTAGATTTGATGCTGGAGATGCTCATGAAAGAGTAGGTTCTATGATTGTAAATAAACTTGATTTACAAAATGCTATTATTTCAGGAACTTTTGAGTTTACACTTACAAAACCTGAATGTACCGTAACAGTAACTAAAGGACGCTTTGATTTAAAACTTTAATTTTATTCTTCACTCTTTAAAATATAAAAAAAATGTTAAAATATTTGTTTTTTTCTGATAATTTTCCCCCAACTGCCTTAAGTCAAAAAAAGTAGAACTATCGCAAGTTTGCAACTTGTGATTTTGTATTGAATAGAAGTCTCCAGACTTCAGTCATTCGAAGAATGGCAATGTTTCGTCTAA
>RDZP01000015.1 GCA_004294005.1 Cytophagia bacterium | reverse complement strand
TTACCAAAAGTAATCATTAAAAAAGCCCTCAAAAAGGTAAAGAACATATAAAATTTTAATAATGATTTTGTACTCGTTGTATTTTTGTCCAAAGTCTAATGATTCTTAACTGCACAAAAATAGTAACTATTTTTAAAAATTCCAAAAAATAGCATTATTATAATTTTTAAACAAAACAACTCACACAACCTAACTCTTCGTCATTTTTAAAAACATCTACTAATAATCCTGACTTAGTTCGTTTTGATTTTAGATTTGTTCTTTTCAAATGTTCTTCTTTTATTTTTTGTATTCTTTCTGGTTTTATTAAATCTAATAAACTTTCACCTTGTATCCATGTGTAACCTTCTTTTTCATAAGCAACAGATGCCCAAAATTTATCAGGATGTTGTTCGTATAACCAAACCCACTCGATTTTTTGTTGAAAAAAACAAAAAAAACAACCTGAACGAGTACGATTATAAATACCTTTTTCACCATTTACTTCGTATTCCAATGCTTTGTAATACTCTGGAATACCTACGCCACTTTTTAATAAAATATTAAAGATAGCTTGTTTATCTAAATTATCTTCATTACCAACTAAAGGAAATTTATCTAATTGCCCAACAACTGCGTTTATAGTATGAAGATATAAAAACATAACTTTATTAAATAACGTAATATCTAAACTTAACAAAGCATTTAGTTTTGTAGTTTGACTAAAACGTGGTGAAAGTGGCTCTTTTACAATTTGTAAAATTTGTAATAATTTATCTCTTTGTTCTGTTATTGTGCTATAAGTATCAACTATAAAATTAATATTATCATTATTCAAAAGATTTTTTATCATCTCATTACTCCAAATATTTCTACGAAATGGAAAAATAGTTTGAATATTTGGCTTAGATGAAACATAACCATCTCTATCTTCATCACCTCGTATGCCTACATAAGAAATTGCTAAATCATTACCAATAAATTTTTCAAAAGGTTCAAGTTTCATTTTTGAAGTACACCAACGATTAGGAGAAGAAGGTAGCCAATTTCCATTTAATTTCATAAAATGGTCAAAAGGCATTTCTACATTTGCACCTCTTAAATATTCTATTTTTTTACCAAGAAAATTCTCTAATTTATTGATAAGTCCATAAGTTTCATCAAGTTCTTTGCCTGTATCACAAAAATAATATTCCATATCTATCTGTGGATATAGATTTTTAAGATAGATAGCTAATGCTGTGCTATCTTTCCCTCCTGAAATACCAAGTACATGTCTAATTTTTTTTATCATAATACATTAGTTATTAAGCGTTGTTATATTTGTTTCGTCATTTAAAAAAAGCATATTTTCGGCTTGGCAGGCGGCACCAAAATCAGAGTCGTGGCTTGCCAAAACTTTTATGCCTTGCAAAATACAACTTCCCAAAATAAGTGCGTCATTAGGCAATAAATTATATTTTTTCATCAACTCAATAGACAAAGGCACGGCTTCAACAGGTACAGGCAAGTATTCAAAAGCACTCAAAAACTCCATAGTATCATGTTTTTCGAGTGTTTCACGTATTTTTCGACTTTCACAAACCGACATAGGCGACCTCTGCCCAATGATAGCAATAAGTTTATACAAATATTCACTTACTACAATGGTGTTGATGTATAGTTGATGTTCTTGTTCTTGCAAGACATCAAGCAATTTGGTAAACGTACTTTTTTCGTATTCTATCAAAACACTACTATCTAAAAATATATTCATTGTTCGTACCACTCTCCTTTAGTGGGTGTATAAGCGTTACCATATTTTGCTAAGCAACCTTTAAATTTTTGCAAGGTAGCCATTCTTGCCAGCCTTTTTTCCTCTGTAACGGTTTGTTTTTTGAGAATATCAGTTTGATAAGATACATTAAATCGCTGAAAAACAATTTCAAGTTGTTCTATCAAAAGCGTTTGTTGAATATCAAGGGTTATTTTCATATTTTTATTCGTTTCTAAGTTCTTCTTGTAATAAATCTGCCAAAATAGCAATTTTTAAAGACTTATCGATGTGTTTAGATAACAAAATTTTATTGATTTTAGTTTGAACATTTATCATTTCTTCTGAACGTTTTTTGGGTAGTCTAATTATTTTTTCTTTTAGATTTTCGACAAAAGAAGTCAGTTTGATTTGAAAAACATTTTCGGTTGTGCTGTCAAAATCTTCTTTATCTACAATATTCGAAAGGTCATCGAGTTCTTCTACTATAGCGGTAAATCTATCGTATAATCTGTGTTCGTCTTCGTCTGTAATCGAATCTAAATATTTACCCAAACAAACCTGCGCAATAGAACTCAACCAAGATTTTCTATCATCTAAACCTGACATTACTCGCATACAAAAAGTTTCGTGATAAGGCAATAAAGCGTGTTTTTTTATTTTTTTGTATCTTTTTTTTAAATTTTCTTTGTAGTCAGGAAAATCAGAAGTGCCTGTTTTTTCTTCGATAACTTTCTCAAATCGGTTTAATAATTCATCATAACAAGTACGAATTTCACGAATAGAATCTTGTAATTGAATAGCAAAGTTTTCTAATTCTTCGGGTTTTTGTTGTAAAGAAACCAAATTAAAGCCAAGTGCATTTGGAAAGTCCTCAAAAAAAGTTTTTTCGGGGTCAGTTGCTTTTTCTATTGCGGTTCTAAGTTTTAGCGTATGTTTTTTTAGTCTGTTTGTTTTTTTTGTGTAATTATCCAAATCTCTATAAAATTTTAGAAATGGTTTTATGGTTTCGATAAAAGTTTTGTTATCGGGGTTATCGGTTTGTACTTTGTCTAATAAATTTCGGTAGCTATTAAATATATCGAGCCTAATTCCGTCTACATCAAAAGCTTTTATTTCAAAAGTTTCGGGTATTTTTATCATTACTTCCATATCTTCGATAGTAATATCAGGTTTATAGATATTATTTTCGTAGAGTGCAAAATCATTTCTTTTGATAAAAATAAAAATAGGCATCCAAAAATCGACAAGTCCTTTTTTGAGTTTGAAAGGTTTTTGCATCAAAATATTAATAAAATCGCCAATATTTTTTTTACTAACTTTTGAGGCGTTCAAAAAATCTTCTCCTGCTTTCCAGAGAGCCAAAAAAGACTCTTCGGTTGGCTGTTGTAATACAAAATAATTTTCATTTTTTTGATGAATTCCTGTTGTTTTTAACAAAGATAGATAGATTGTTTTTTCGGGTGAAAATAGATTTTCTTCAAAACCTAAATCATTTTCTTTATTTTTTTCTATCAAATTTTTTAATAAATTTCTTCTTGCAGTCGTAATGACAGGCGATACATCTGTATCATTTATCATTTCATTGGAGAAATTGGGGGTTTTATGGTATATTTCAGCACAAATATTAGATAAAGTTCTATTAAAATCTTTAGTAGAATAAATTTTTTGTTTTTCGCCTTTAAAATACCAGATGATATTTTCATTTTTTCCTTCGAGGTTTTCTAATACATATTCGTTTAGTTTTTTGATTTCTTGATTTTCTAAGTCAATCAGTATTTTTTTAGCAATTTCATCATCTTGATTATCAATTCTTACTTTTGTAATTGCTTTTATTTCTACTATTGTTTCACGAATTTTTTTTGTATTGGTAAAAAGCCCAAACAAAACGGCTTCTTTTGATTTTTTAGAAGTTTCTAATAAATGGTTTTCGTCTGTTTTAAGAGAAAAAATAAGATTAATATAACCATCTATTTCATTTTCAGGTTTGAGTGTTGGCAATGGGATTTCACTAATTTGAAAATCAAATATTCGGGGCGTGCCTTTGTCTAATAAGATTTTTTTGGCATAAATATAAGGGAAATCAAAATATTCTTGCAAAGCAATGACAATATCAAAATTAGCATCTACATCAATTTTTGCTTTTTGAATTTCTTTTTCTATATCTACATCAGTTCCTTCTGCTAATTGATAGCGTTGTGAATGTTTTACAAATCGAATAATTTTAAAACGTTCTAAATCATTGATAATTTCTTGTTGATATTCGTTTGTATTGATATTTTTGATATAACTAACAATAAAATCGTTTTGAATTTTTGCACCTGCATCAGAAAAAATAGTAAGAAGTCCTATTATTTTTATGGTTAAAACGGCTTGTTTTGCATTATTTTGTAATCTTTCGTCTGCTTCTATTTTTTCGATGGCGTGTTTGATAATTTGCCATTTTGAAAAATCAGGATTTGCATTTGTAGTCAAAAAAGAATAAAAATTATGGTACAAATAATCATATAATCTTGCTAAATCAAAATAATCAAAATTTGTTTTAGCAAAATCTTGTAATCCTAAATAATCATCAACATTCAAAAACGAAAACAAAGAGCGTTCGTTTTGTCCATATTTTTGTAATGCTTTTGTGAGCGTAGTTGCGGTTAAAATATCAAAAGGATATAGTTTTTTAGCAAAGTTAATAGTATAATTATCTTTTAAAAGTCTTGTTTGTGCTGTTTTTATGGTTTCAAATAATGTATCAAAATTTTCGGGTATTTCTTTTTTTATTGGATTTTTTTCGAGGTGTTTTGAGGCTAATTGCAATAATTGTTCGATAGGTTCGTTAAAAGTAAGTTCTTTTAATCGTCCTTCAATTTTTTGCCATTCTGCTCTTTGTGCTTGTGTGAGGTCATAAGAATAAGAAGAAAATCCTTGATGCAAAGTAGCAATGAGTAGTACATTTTTTTGTGCGTCATTTGCCCATTCTGCCAATAATTGCACAAAATAAAGTTCTGTTTCAGGTTTATTTTTTGCGGCGTGTTCTAAAAATTTTCCAAATTCATCAATAATAATAACTAAACCTTTTTTTTGTTTTTTGAGTTTTAGATAAAAGGTATCTAATTTTTTAAATATATTTTTTGTGTTTAAACTATCAGATTGCACCTCAAATTTTTCTATAAAATTTTCGATTAAAGATTCATTTTCACCAATGAATTGTACGACTTCAAAATCTTTTACATTTGCAAAAGCTTGAGCATATTCGGGAAAATAATTGTATTTTTTATTGATAGTTTTTACAAATGCCCACAAAAAAGATGATTTTCCACTTCCATACGCACCTACAATTGTGAAAGAACGTTGTAAAGTAGTTTCGAAATTATAAGCAATTTGTTTAAAAACTTGATTTGCATTTTCAGTAGCAATATATGTAATTTCGTTTTCTGCATCACGATTGATATTGACTGAGGCAGAAAATGTAGTTTTATTTTTCATATTTTAATGTTAGTGATTATGATTGTAGTAGTCGTTTAAGACAGTCATTTTATCTATTTTTTCTTTAAACTGCAAAACAGGTGTGCCTGCGGTTTCTGTAAAAATAATTTGATTAGGATATAAATCTACGATTTGATGTATTTTTTCGTATATTGCGTCGAGTGTAAGTCCAAAAATAAGTCCAACAGAATTTCGAGAGAATCTCAATTCTTTTATGTTGATACTATTTGTATTTTCAAAAGCTTTATTATCTAAAATAGCATATAAAAAAATAGCGGGTGCTAAATTTTTTTTTTCATTGATATTGATAGTTATTTTTTTATCTATTTCTGAGAGTAAATTTAATGTTACAAATATATTGATAAAATCTTTTTCTATGCCTCTTACTTTTTTTGGCTTTTGATAAGTTCTTAATAATACTTCGATATCTTTGTGAAGACTATTTTCAGCTACTTTACTCTCTGTTCTTTTGACAAGCCAAGATTTTAATTGTTCTCTTGTAAATGTTGGTTTTTCTTTCAAAAATTCATTAAAAAACAAACTATAAATAGATGCTTTTTCAGTTTTGATAAGTAAATAATGTAATAACCATATTGTAGAAATATCTTCTAAATAAACATCTTTTCCTTTTTGGTCATCAAAAATAAAGTCTGCTATTTCTGTTATACCTTCATTATCAAGTATTGCAAATGATTTTAACCAAAAATGAATAGAAGCGACCATATTTTTTCCAACTCCTAAATCTACTACTGCATTTTTATCTGTAAATTTTTTTTTATTTTTGACAAACTGATAGCCTTTTTTTAACCAAAATTGCTTACAAGTAAATGTTTGATGTCCAGAGAAAGATAATTGTGTAGTCATTTTATAACGAATGTATTTAATTTTTTAGCAAAATTAGTAATAAAATTTAAAATTTACAACATTTCTCTAAAATTCTTTACTAATTTTTGAACTGAAACAATAGCGGTTTTTATTTCTTCTATTGTATTGTATTTTCCCAAACTAAAACGAACAGACTCAAAGGCGTGTTTATCATCTAAACCTATACTTTTCAAAACGTGAGAAGGTTCTATCAAATGTGCAGTACACGCTGAACCATTCGAGACGGCTATATCTTCTAAAGCAGTTATCAAGGCATCACTATCTACATCTTTAAAACAAATATTAGTCGTATTAAAAAGTCTATCTTTGATACTACCATTTATACTTGTATCAGGAATTTCTAATAATCCATTTTCTAATGTATCTCTTAGTATTTTGATTTTATTTTCATTTTCTTTCATTTCTTTTTTGGCAAGTTCGGAGGCTTTGCCCAAGCCTACAATTCCTGCCACGTTTAATGTTCCGCTTCGCATACCTTTTTCGTGTCCGCCTCCGTGTGTAAGTGCAGGAATTTTAATACCTTGTCTTAGATATAATGCACCTATTCCTTTTGGAGCGTATATTTTGTGTCCTGAGAAACATAAAGCGTCTATTTCGTGAGCATTTACGTTAATATTTATTTTACCATATACTTGAGTAGCATCAGTAAAAAACAAAATATCGTTTTCTGCAGCTTTATTAGCTATTTCTTCTACGCGTTGAAGTGTACCTATTTCATTATTTCCCCACATAGCACAGATTAAAATGGTATCTTTTCGAATAGCATTTTCTAAAACTTGCATATCTACAATACCTTCATTGCTTACAGGTAAATAACTTACCTGAAAACCAAAGTTTTCTAAATGTTTACAAGTATCTAAAACTGCTTTGTGTTCTGTTTGTAAAGTAATAATATGATTACCTTTGTCTTGATTTTTGATGGCTATGCCTTGTAAAAAAATATTAATACTTTCGGTTGCACCTGATGTAAAAATAATCTCACTTGGATAAGCATTTATCAAATCAGCAATATGTTCTCTTGCTTTTTTGACGGCTTCATTTGTAAATTGTCCAAATTTATGACCACTCGAAGCATTCGCAAAATGAGTAGTCAAAAAAGGCATCATTGCCTCTAAAACACGTTCATCTATCGGTGTTGTGGCATTATTATCTAAATATATCATTTTTTTAGTTGAAATTATTTGGTTCTTCTAACATTTATACGGATAAAATTTACAAAAATAAAAAATCCGTTCAAATCCGTAAAATCCGCGTTATCCGTGTGCCTCCTGCTATAAATTTCCGTATTACTCATAAAAAAATTATTTTTTTCTCAAATCCATTATTTTTACATCTTTTGGAAATTTTGTTTTATCAAAATAAAAAGGAGTGCCTGTTATTTTGTCATTAGGAACAAGTTTGATAGTGTAAGTAATTTGTGTATTATTTTTCATATTGACATACCACGAGGTCATTAATTTTGAATTGGCATCAATCCAAATTCTAAAACTTGTATATTTTCGTGTGTTTTCTTTTGGAAAAAAATCAATCAAGTGCAATGTTTTTGGCGTACTTGTCAAGTCTGTTTTTTGTTCTTCTGATTTTACATATTTATAAGTCAATCCACTTTTTATAAAATCTTCTCTAAAAATTTCATCAGGCGTAAGCATACCATCATTGGGATTATAATCAACAATTTTAACTGCTTTTTTAGATTTTGGATAGTTCCAAATTGTTTTTCCATCACTCATAGATGTTTCTTCGGGATATTCAATAAAATATTTAAAGCCTTCGATATAGCCTTTTGCATCATAAGCGGTGATTTTTTCAGTTTCAATATTTTTAATTTTTGTATTAAAACTGATGCGTACATTTTTATAGGTTTTGTATTTTTGATAAGCTTCCAACAATATTTGCTGTGCTTTAAAATCGTTTTGTGCTATTGTTTTTGTATTAAAAACGATTAAAAAAAGACAAAAAATAGATAAATATTTCATTTTTATAATTATTTAGTATAAATTTGGGCTTAAATTTAGCAAATTAATTTAAAATTACAAAAATTTATGCAAATAAAAGCAAAGGTTATTTTTAAAAATATTGGGGCAGGCGTTTGGTTACTCGAAGCAGAAGACGGCAATCATTATCAACCTACCAATTTACAAAAAAAATTTCAACAAGAAAATATTGATGTAAACGCCGAAATAGAAATAGTAGAAGGTGGAATGTCTGTTTTTATGGCTGGAAAAATTGTTAAAATAAAAAAAATTGAAATTATCTAAAATAAAAAAAATGAAAAGATTAGAGAATAAAGTGGCTATTATTACAGGTGGAGCGCAAGGAATTGGTGCAGGAATCGTGAGCAGGTTTGCACACGAAGGAGCGATTGTCATTATTTGGGATTTACAAATTGAAAAAGGAAGAACACTTGCTTCAACGCTCAAAGCATCAGGTTCAAAATGTGAAATAATGGAAGGTGTTGATATTACACAATTAGCCTCTGTAGAAGCTGCCGCCAAAATTGTATTCGAGAAGTATGGACAAATTGATATTATTGTCAATAATGCAGGCATTGTAAGAGATGCGTCTTTTTTGAAAATGACCGAAGAACAATGGAATCAAGTTATTAATGTGAATCTTACAGGCGTTTTTAACTGCACAAAAGCCATCACGCCTTATATGGTGCAAAATCAATATGGAAGAATTTTAAATATTTCTTCTATTTCAGGTATATATGGAAATTTTGGACAAACGAATTATATCGCCGCTAAAGCCGCAGTAGCCGCTATGGTGAAAGGTTGGGGCAGAGAATTAGGGAAATACAACATCACTGCCAATGCAGTAGCACCCGGTCCGATTGATACCGAAATGTTGGCTACCGTTCCTGAGGATATTCGTGACCAGATGAAAATGCGTGTACCTGTCAAAAGATTAGGAAAACCTGATGATATTGCTGCTGCTGCTTTGTTTTTTTGTTCAGAAGAAGCAAGTTTTGTAACAGGACAGACTTTGGTAGTAGATGGTGGAAATATGTTAGGAGGTTAGTTTTTGAAAAAAAATGTTGAAAATATATCATTTTTAAAAATAACTTCTTAAATTTGCACTCGAAAAAATATTTTTCATAGTATTGTAAAAAAAAAAAATTAAACTTTTTTATAAAAAAATGGCAAAAATTAAAGTGGCTATTAACGGCTTTGGTCGCATTGGTAGAATTGCTTACCGTGCTTTATTGAATAAAGAAAATGTAGAAGTAGTGGCTATCAATGACCTTACGGATACTAAGACCTTAGCACACTTATTCAAATATGACTCTATTCATGGTCGTTTCGATGGTACAGTGGCACACGATTCAGAAAATATCATCATCAATGGTGCGAAATTGCGTGTTTATGGAGAAAAAGACCCATCAAAATTGCCTTGGGCTTCTTTGCAAGTTGATGTAGTATTAGAATCTACAGGACGTTTTGTAGATGAAGAAGGTGCAGGACAACACATGAAAGCAGGTGCAAAAAAAGTAGTTATTTCAGCACCAGCAAAAGGAAATATTCCAACCGTAGTATTAGGCGTAAACGAAAATACATTGAACGGAAGCGAAACAATTATTTCTAATGCATCTTGTACAACTAATTGTCTTGCTCCAATGGCAAAAGTATTAGAAGATACATTTGGCATCGAAAAAGGATATATCACCACTATTCACGCTTATACTGCTGACCAACGCATTCATGATGCACCTCATTCTGATTTGCGTAGAGCAAGAGCAGGAGCAGTGTCTATTGTGCCTACTTCAACAGGTGCGGCAAAAGCAGTAGGTTTGGTATTACCTCATTTGAAAGGGAAATTAGATGGCGTAGCGATGCGTGTACCTATTCCTAATGGTTCAATGACAGATTTGACGGTTGTTTTGAAAAGAGAAACTACAGTTGAAGAAATCAATGCAGTAATGAAAAAAGCAGCAGAAACTACTTTGAAAGGTATTTTAGAATATACTGAAGACGAAATCGTTTCGGTAGATATTATTACTAATCCACATTCTTGTATTTTTGATGCTCATTTAACTTCTGTGAATGGAAATTTGGCGAAAGTAGTAGGTTGGTATGACAATGAATATGGTTATTCAAGTCGTGTGGCTGATTTAATCGCTTCTTTTAAATTTTAAGAATCATACAATAATGGAATAAAAAAATAAAACTTTTGATATTTTTTCAAAAGTTTTATTTTTTTTATTCATAGAAAAAAACCTATTTCTATTGTGTCTCACAGATAATTTAATAACAGCCTTTTGTTCATCTATCCTATATAGATTTTATCTCTGTGCTTTACACAATAAGCCATAATTACCCAAATTCACTTTATTTCTAAATTTTATTGCTATTTTTTGAAAATATTTTTAAAGTGGAATGTTTCCATGTTTTTTCTTTGGTAAATTCACGACTTTATTTTCCAACATTTCAAAAGCACGCATCAATTTATAGCGTGTTTCTTCAGGCATAATTACCTCATCAATATAACCTCTGTGTGCAGCACGATAAGGTGTAGCAAATTTTGTAGTATATTCTTGTACTTTTTCTTGTAATTTCTCAGATGGATTTTCTGCTTCTTCAATTTCTTTTTTGAAGATAATTTCAGCAGCACCTTTTGCACCCATTACCGCAATTTCGGCAGTAGGCAAAGCATAATTCATATCTGCTCCGATGTGTTTTGAGTTCATGACATCATACGCACCTCCATAAGCTTTGCGTGTGATGACCGTAATACGCGGCACAGTTGCTTCACAAAAAGCATACAATAATTTTGCTCCATTAGTGATAATTCCGTTCCATTCTTGGTCTGTGCCAGGTAAAAATCCAGGTACATCTTCTAAGACCAACAAAGGAATATTAAAACTATCACAAAAACGCACAAACCTTGCTCCTTTTGTACTTGCATTAATATCTAAAACTCCTGCTAAAACCGCAGGTTGATTGGCAACTATTCCGATACTTCTTCCTGCTAATCTTGCAAAGCCAACAATCATATTTTCAGCAAAATTTTTATGAATTTCTAAGAAAGTTCCTTCATCTATAATTGCCTCTATAATTTCTTTCATATCATAAGGCTGATTAGGATTTTCAGGAATAATTGTATTGATAGTAGTTCTTAATTCTGCATTTTTATTTTTGAATTGATAAGGTAATCTTGGTGCTTCTTCTTCACAATTTTGAGGCAAGTAACTTAATAAATTCTTTAAAGTTTGGATACAAACCACTTCATTGGCACAAGAAAAATGTGTTACGCCACTTTTTGTGCTATGTGTAGAAGCCCCCCCTAACTCTTCTGAGGTTACTTCTTCGTTGGTTACAGTTTTGACAACTTTTGGACCTGTTACAAACATATAAGATGTATTTTCGACCATCATAATAAAATCTGTAATGGCTGGTGAATACACTGCACCACCCGCACAAGGTCCCATAATGGCAGAAATTTGAGGAATTAACCCTGATGCCAATGTATTTTTATAAAAAATATCAGCATAACCTGCTAACGAAAGTACGCCTTCTTGTATTCTTGCGCCACCTGAGTCATTCAATCCAATAAGAGGTGCACCATTTTTCATTGCTAAATCCATAATTTTACAGATTTTTTCAGCATAAGTTTCTGATAATGAACCTCCAAAAACAGTAAAATCTTGTGAAAAAACATAAATAGCACGCCCATTGACAGTTCCATACCCTGTTACAACGCCATCACCCAAATAATATTCTTTATCTAAACCAAAATCTTTGCATCTGTGCATCACAAATCGTCCAATTTCTTCAAAACTTCCCTCATCTAATAATAACTCGATGCGTTCTCTTGCAGTCAATTTATTTTTTTTATGTTGGGCATCAATACGATTTTGACCTCCTCCTAATAATGCTTCTTCGTTTTTTCGTTGTAATTCATTGAACTTATCTTGGTGTGTGAGTGTATTTTTCATTGATTTTTATTTTGATAAAATATTAGCTTGCAAAATTAGTATTTTTTTGATAACAAACAAAAAAAAACCATATTATTCAAAAAAAAGAATAATATGGCAATTATAACCTAAATACTATATCAGTTAGTTGTGATTACTTTTAATAATTTCAAGAATTTTTTTGAAAGGTAATACTGAACTTGGACTATTTTCACTGTCCACATTTACCCAACGACCTTGTTCTTGTTGTGCAAGTTTTTCAATTTGTTGCAATTTTTCCATCAAATCAATTACATCTTGACGAGATTCATTATTGATTTGTGTATTTTTTGGAGATTTTGATTCGCTAATCATATTATATAAAACGGTTTAAAACAAAATTATATTCTGTATTATTATAACGAAAAGAGTATTCAAAAGGTTTCACAAAATATTATTTTTTATGATTTTTATTTTATGTTTATAATAAAATATTTTAGAGAACAGTGAATAGTTAGTCATTTGAAATAAAAAGTGGCATAAATGCGAACACTACACATAATTTAACATTTTTTATGTAAAAAGGTGGCATTTATGCCACCCCAAAGACTTTTTTTTTGATTTTTATAATCATTATTTACCAAAAAACATTGTTGATAAAGTAATTATACTTTTTCTTCCTCTTTGTTGTCAGTAACTGTTTCATTTTCTTCTTCTTTATTCAATTCTTCAAAAATAGCAGGTGCGTATTTTATCAAAATATTATACCAAGTCAATAATTTTTTTATATCAGAATGATATACTTTTGATTTATCAAACTCAGGTAAAACTTGTTCGAAGAAAGCAAATAATTCTTTTTGGTCTGCCTTTGGATCGATAGGCAAAGCATCTTGATAAGTATTATACATATTTTTTAAGACTAATGACAAAAGAACAGCGCCTTCTGCATCAGTTGTATAAATAGAAACCTCGTGTAAAATAGATACTTTGTGTGTACTTGCGACAACACTTTTTGTTTTTCTTTCATCAAGGGCTTCTATAATAACGCCACCTTTTGTAGGTTTAAAAATACGGAATAAACCTGGCTTACCTGATATGGTAGCAATTTCACTTAATTTCATATCTAAAATATTCATCTATTCCCCTGATAGATTTTTCTTTAAAAAGATAATTATTGATGTTTATTTTTACTTAATTTTCATTTTGGGGCAATGATAATTTTAGTAAAAACTTTTTTTTTGTAATTTTATTGTATTTTTTATAATATTTTATCTTAAAAATTATAAATTCTACTTACTTTTGCATATCTAAAACTTATTTCTTTCTTTATACTAAAAGGAAATTGGTTTTGTTTCATTATTTAAAAAATATATTTATCGAATATTTTTATAATCTAACATTGATAATTAACCACTTAAAATTGAATATATGAATATGTATTTGTCTAAAATCAATAATTTTTTATTTCAAATGCCTAAAAATGGTATTTATATAGGAATATTTTTTTATATAGTGGTTGGATTAAATTTAATAGCTCAAAGTAAAATCAATGATATTCAAAACCACATTTTAAAACTTAATTATGAGCAAAAAGAAGATTTTTTAAATAGTATTTCAGAAGATTCTCTACGAATATTGACGAAAACATTAGAAAATCCATTAATAAAAATTGATGTCAATAATGCACTTGCTTTAAAAATGATGTTTTTAAAAGTAGAACAAGCAACTATTCTTTTGGAACAAAACTATAAAGATGCACTTCGGTATGACTACACGTTTGGGCAATACTGGAGTATAAGACTACAAAGTTGGCTTCATCAACTCAAATCAGAATTTTCTACTACCAAATCCTTGCTTTTTGAATGTCTTAAGAAAGCACAAAAAATAAATTATACGCATGGAGAAGCACTTTGTTATAGATATTTGGCAGAATTATCAGAAAAACAAAATTTTTATAGAGATGCCTTAGAATATTATCATAAATCAATCGATATCCACGAAAAAACCAATAATATGAAAGGATTAGCCACAGATTATTGGCGTTTATCTATTTTTTATGATAAATTAGAAAATTATGAATTAGCAATAGAAATGAGTGAAAAAAGTTTGGAATATGCTAAAAAAATTCATGAATCAGAATGGATTATTAGAAATTATAATAAAATTGGATTGAGCTATGAAAAACAAGGCAATACCAAAAAAGCACTTGAATATCTCAATGAAGGTAATAAAATATATCAACAAAAACCTAATAAAGAAACAGATGGAGATTTTGCGATGAATTTGCATGCTTTAGCCAAAACTTATGCTAATAAAAGTAATGGTGAAAAGGATAGTATTAATAATAAGAAAACAATAGATTTTTTTCATCAAAGTATGAATTGGCAAGAAAAAAAATTCAAACGAATTGTGCCTGAAACTTATATTGAAGTAGGAAAATTTTTTAACAAAATAAACCAATTGGATAGTGCTTTAGTGTATTTTGAAAAAGGACAAATAGTGGCACAAAAACAACAAAATCACTCGAAATATGCAGTCAGCCTCGTCAATTATGCACAAATATTGTTCAAACAAAATAATATAGAAAAAGCATTGATAGCAACAAACAAAGCCTATCAATTTGTTAAAGAAAAAAAATTATTGTCAGAACAAGTATTAGTAACACAATTATTGGCAAATATCTATGAAAAAAAGGGAAACATAGAACAAGCATTTTTTTTTCAAAAAGAATATCAGCTAATTACTGATTCATTGAGGGCAAGAGAAGGAAAAGAAAAAAATTATGAAATGTATCAACAAAAACTATGGCAAGAACAACAAACAAAGATAGTCAATAAAAAAGAACAAGAGAAGTTAAAACAAGAAAATGAATTAGATAATTATAAACTTATTAGAAATATTGCAATACTTGGATTTAGTGGTGCTTTATTTGGTATTTTGATAATAGGAATACTCTATCAAAAGCAAAAAAAAGCCAATAAAGCATTAAAAAATAATACAAAAGAAATAGAAAAACAAAAAAAAGAATTAATCAAAAGAAGTGAAGTGTTAGAAAAAGCCTATAATAAATTAACAGAAGCAAATTTACACCAAGAAAATTTAGTAACAGAAATAAAATTACAAAAAGATACTATCAATCAAATTAATAAAAATTTGGAGGATAAAATTTTAGAACGTACACAAACACTTTCGCAAGCATTATCAGAAACTGCAAGGCTTAATGCTGAATTAGATGCTTTTCTCTATCATGCCTCACATGATTTACGCCGACCTGTAACCACTTTGTTTGGTTTGTATGAATTAGGAAAAATGACATTGGAAGACGAAGGAAAAGGGCTTTATTTGTTAAATATGATGGAACAAACTGCTTTTAATATGGATAAAATGCTTACAAAACTCATTATGATTCACGAAATTAACAATGTAAAAAGAGAAAATATAAAAAGAGAAAATATAAAATTTGGCGAAATAATACAAAATATGTATAAAATATACGCTAATCAAATTCACGAGAAAAATATTGATTGGAAAATAAAAATAGAAAAAAACTTAAATTTTCTGAGTGATAAAAGCTTGTGTGAATTTATTATACAAAATTTAATCGAAAATGCTATTATTTTTTCACAAGGAGAAAAACCATTTATCAGTATCAAATTTGGAAAGAAAAATAATTTTTTGCATATAAAAGTAGAAGATAATGGACAAGGGATAGAAAAAGAATTACAAAATCGTATTTTTGAAATGTATTTTAGAGGAAGTGAACATTCACAGGGGAATGGATTGGGTTTATACGTGGTACATAGAGCGGTCTATCAACTCAAAGGATTTGTAGAATTTGAGAGTGAAGTAGCCTCTGGGAGTATTTTTGAAGTTTATTTACCTTATTCATAAAAACAAAAAATCTATCACTGAAAAACAATGATAGATTTTTTGATATTATTTTTTAACTAATTGGAAACTATGCTCCTTGTCCACCTGAAAAACCATCTACTCCGTCAAATTTACAAAGATTTTCAGTTTTGATAATAGCGAAACCAGCTTTATTAACAGCAGTTTGTAACGCTAAAATATCATCATAACTGACTGCTTTGTCTGATTTATAACGACAACGCCAATGGTCAGTACAGAAAGTTTCAGACATTCCATCAGGATATACTTTTACACCACGATTAGTAATCATTGTCAAATGCAAACCGTTTACTTCAATTACTTTCAAAGCATCACCTAATTTATTGGCATTTCTGTCCTCACAATATAAAAATACATCAACACCAATTGTTTCCATTTTAGTAGGAACAGCAGGTTTCAATGTAACTTTGATAGCTTCTTTTGCTTGAGAATAATCAACATGTTTTAAATTTGCAGGTTTTTGTCCCATGCGTGCAATCACTGCATCAGCAAATTCTTTTGTACCTACTTTTTCTTTGCTTACTCCTTCTTTGAAAATATCATAAGTGTGTACGCCATCTTCTAATGCCTTTAACCAAGCATTGTGTACTTTGTCAGCAATATCACCTTGTCCGATATGTACTAACATTTGTACTGCACCCAATAACAAGCCAGATGGATTAGCCAAATTTTGATTAGCACGACGCGGTGCTGAACCATGAATTGCCTCAAACATTGCTACTTCTGCACCAATATTTGCCGAACCTGCCAAACCTACTGAGCCTGCAATTTGAGCAGCGACATCAGATAAAATATCACCATACAAATTAGGCATTACAATTACATCAAACACTTCTGGACTATCCGCCAATTTAGCAGCACCAATATCAACAATCCAAAATTCTTTTTCTAACTCAGGATATTCTGCACCAATTTCATCAAAAACTTTATGGAATAGTCCATCAGTTTGTTTCATAATGTTGTCTTTTGCAAAACAAGTTACTTTTTTTCTACCATATTGTTTGGCGTATTCAAAAGCATAACGAACTATTTTTTCAGTTCCAGGGCGAGTGATAAGTTTTAAACACTGAATTACCTCTGGAGTTTGTTGATGTTCTATACCTGCGTATAAATCTTCTTCATTTTCACGAATAATGATTACATCCATAATTGGGTGTTTTGTATCTACATAAGGGTGATACGATACACAAGGACGAATATTTGCAAAAAGTCCTAACATTTTACGTGTTGTAACATTTAAACTTTTATAACCGCCACCTTGTGGAGTAGTAATAGGGGCTTTCAAAAAAACTTTTGTACGTCTTAAAGATTCCCATGCTTCAGGAGCAATACCTGCTGAATTACCACTTAAATAAACTTTTTCACCGATTTCGATGACTTCAGTTTTTATTCTTGCACCTGCTGCTGTGATGATGCGTAAAGTTGCGTCCATAATTTCAGGACCGATTCCATCTCCGTATGCTACGGTAATTGGCGTTAGTTGTTCTGCCATTGTATATTAAAAGTTTGAAATTTTGATTTATTTTAATTTTAATTTAATTTTTATTTTTTTTAAATTATTTTAGATAAAAAAATAATATAGTTTTTAAACTACTAAAACTTTCCAAAAATTTTTAAGTTTTTGGAAAGTTCAATAGTATTTATTTTTATACTTTTTTTATTAGTAATTTTTTCATTTTTGTTATTCAAAAAAGATAAAGGTATTTAATCTACTGCTTTTTTGAGATGCTCTACACGCCCGATATTAAAACGAATTGTAAATTGTTTGAGTGCTACATCATAAATTTCTTCATTATTTGATAACTTTACGGCACTTTCATAGGCTGTTAGTGCATCTAATAATAATTTATTTTCCTCAAAAAAGTTAGCTTCTAACAACTTGTAATGGGCTGTATTTTCAATATTTTTATTTTCTGCTTTGAATGTTTGATAGTTCTCTAAAAAAGTTTTTCTTTCTTTTTCAGTAAAAGGAATCAATCCATATTTTCCCAATTTTACAGCTACATTACCCAATCTTTCTTTTGATTTTACTTTTAAAGTCATTACATCAGAAAAATCTTTGAAATCTTTTGTATTAAATGCAAAAGTAGTGTCTGCTGTTGTATAAGTTTTAACAATTTCGTCCATTGCATCATAAACTTCTATGATATAATTTTTAGTGTTTTTGAGTGCATGCCAATGAATCTTGTTTTCTTCAAAAATAATTTTGGTTGTATTAGGCAACATTACCACAATATCTTTTTCTAATGCACGTTCCACTGAACCTGTTACATTTTGATATTTATGAGGATTTTTATGAATATCTACGTCACCATTTTTAACAACAGAACCAATCACAAAATCAACATATTTTTTACCTAAAGATTTTTGATTTTTTGCTAAATTTGTTTCTAAATCTTTAATAGACCAAGTGCCTGCTTTGCTAATTTGTATTGTCCCACCTTGTTGGTGTGCCAAGGCTAAATATCCTTTATTACTTATTGTAATTTTATCATTGGTTTGCAATTTTGTACCAATTTTCAAAACTCCATTTTGAGATTGATTGGGTGTTTTTTGTTCTGCACTTGAGGCAACAACCTTAAACACATATCCTTGACCAAAAATTGAACCAATTAAAGTAAATAAAAGGATAAAAATCCATATAATTTTTAGTGAGAGCGTTTTCATATTATTATTAGTAAAAAAAATATTGTTTTTAGAATTATAACGTATATTATTGAATAAAAGTTGCAAATATTTTGTAATTGATTAAAAAAACACTACTTTTGTATTTTTATTTCAAAATAATAACAATGCAATATTTTCAATCTCAATCTATTATCGAACAACCTTTATCTTTGATAGCCAATTATTCTGATTTTTTAGACTATGAATACAAACTTGAATTAGGTAATTATTTTATTGCACTCAATCAATCAATTCCTAATGTACACAATATTAATAAAGAATTTAATATCGTTAGTTTATTAGAAAAATTAGAAGAACACTATCAGATTCCTATTGAAAATATATTTAAGCGTTATGTCTATAACACAAATAATAAAAAAAATGAACTACAATCTTTTTTTATTCAATTCGAAAAAGGTTTGATATTGAATGCTGATAAAGAATCACAAGATGTAAATATTATGTTTGCTCATCATATTACAAGTGATATCGTTGATAATTTAATAAAAATAGTCAAAAAATCTTTTGTAAAAAGAAAAGCAGATAGAAAAATTTATTTATTGCACGAAAAAGAAGGACATTTGTTCTTAAAACCTTTTGATGTCAAAAAAATAAAAGTAGATATAAAAAATTTGTATAATGATGATTTTGTACAAGTACATAAATTAATTACTGAAAGATTAAATACCTCCAACGACAAAGGAATTGTACTTTTACATGGAATACCGGGAACAGGAAAAACGAGTTATATTCGTTATTTAACTTCTTTGATTAGAAAAAAGATGATTTATATTTCTCCTGAATTTGCTCATAAAGTTGCTTCTCCTTCTTTTTTACCACTTTTATTAGATAATCCAAATTCTGTTTTGATTATCGAAGATGCTGAAAACGTAATAGAAGCAAGAGAGATTACTGATAATCCTGCGGTGGCAAATTTATTGAATGTGGCTGATGGTTTGTTAGCAGATTGTTTGAATATTCAAATTATTTGTACTTTTAACACTAATATTAGTAGAGTGGATAAAGCACTTTTGAGAAAGGGAAGATTGATTGCTTCTTACGAATTTAAAGAGTTAATCGTAGAAAAAGCACAAAAATTATCTACTAAATTAGGTTTTAAAAACGAAATAAAAAATAGTATGACACTTTCAGATATTTACAATCAAAATGTAGAAGGTTTTAATGCAGATTCAAGAGAAAAAATAGGGTTTTAATGGGTAATGCTATTGATTTTTGTGTAAGAGAATATTTTATTATCATTTCAAGAAAAAAATATCATAATCAAAGAAATAATGATTAACTTTGCAATATAAAGTAATAACTAATATTAAAAATGGAAATTTTAGAACAAGTTATAACACAAAACAAGGTGTTGGTAGGCGATAGTTTGGCAGTTTTGAAAGAATTGGAAAGCGAAACCATCGACTTAACGATTACTTCACCACCTTATTTTCAACAACGAGATTATGGAAATGGGGAGTTTGGGGTAGGTAACGAAACAACAGAAGAAGCCTATTTAGATAATTTATTGGCTATTTTCTTTGAATGTGTCAGAGTTACGAAACCAACAGGCTCAATAGTTTTTAATTTAGGAGATAAATATATTAACGGTGCGTTGTCTTTATTGCCTTACAAATTTGCTATCAAAGCAACCGAAAGCAAACAAGTTTTTCTAATAAACCAAATTACTTGGTCAAAACTAAACCCAACACCACGACAAGATAAACGTAAATTGATACAAGCAACAGAGCCTTTTTTCATTTTTGCAAAATCTAAGAACTATCATTTTGATTTAGAAAATTACTTAAAACATTTAGACGACCATAATAAAAGTAACCGAACTAAACCATCTGAAAAATTAGGTAAACAATATTTTGAACTCATTGCAAACGCAGATTTGACAAACGAACAAAAGGAAAATGCTCGAAAAGCCTTGCAAGAAGCCATTTTAGCGGTACGAAATGGCGAAATAGATAGTTTTAGAATGAAAATAAAAGGTATTCATAAAGAAGCATACGGTGGAATGGAAGGCGGTAGAAATAACCAAATTCGCTACAATGGTTTTACGATTATCAAAATTTTGGGTAATAAATTAAAAAAAGACTTGATAGAAAGCCCTGTTGAAATAACAAAAGATAATGCCCATCCTGCTGTATATCCTTTGTATATTGTGCAAGAGTTGATAAAACTTTTAAGCAAGGAAAATGATTTAGTTTTAGACCCTTTTTGCGGGAGTGGCACAACCTGCCTTGCTGCTAAAAACCTGAAACGCAAGTATTTAGGCATTGAAATTAACCCTGAATATGTACATTTGGCAAATGAAAGATTGAAACAAACAGTAAATTTTACCCAAGAACTATTTTTATGACAGAAAAAGAAATTTTGGCGGAAACCTACAATGTTGCTGAAAATTTGGATTTTGATACAGTTTCAAATCTAATTAAAAATGATATTGACGTATTGATTGACAAAATAGATAGCAACAAATCTCTTGTTTCTGCATTGGTAACAAGCCTTGTGAAAAAAATCTATGAACCCAAGCAGGATATTCGTTTGCATAGAACGGATTTTGAAAATGGTTATTCCGCAAGAGTTTTAGACACACAAGTTACATCACCTTTTTTCAAAGATAATTTTCCAAAATATGCCAACAAAGAAAGTTCTTTTTTGACTTTGGCAACGAGAGAACGTATCAAATGGACAAAAGACGAAGGAGATAATCTCAAAATTAGAGATAAAAAATTGAAAGCCTGTTTTTTGAATATTTTTGAGCAAGTAGAAGCACTAAATGCTAATCCGAAGGATTATTTGAATTACATTTTTGCAAAACTAATAGCACTTTCAAAAATAGAAAAAGCACTTTTTGAAAGTACAAATTTACAAACGGAAAACTTAGAAACGCTAAATATTCACTTGATTATCAAAATGTTACAAGAACATTTTGATACCAAACAAAGTTCACGTTTGCCTGTAGTGGCTATTTACGCCATTTATGAAATACTGTTACCAAAATTTGAAAGGTACAAAAATAAAAAGTTAGTAATCTTGCAAGTTCATACTTCATCAGATAAGCACGGATTTGGAGATATTGAAATCTATACGACTGATAATCAACCGTTTGAAATCGTAGAAATCAAACATAATATCCCAATAGATAAGTATTTAATTTTTGATATTGCCAAGAAAACGCAAAATATCAAAATAGACAGGTATTATATCCTAACCACTTTTGCAAATGGTTTTGCGAGTGCAGAAAGCGAAAAAGAAGTTACAGAATATATTTTGGAACTCAAAAAAACGCAAGGTATTGACATCATAGCCAACGGTATTATTACAACCCTGAAATATTACCTACGTTTTATTGACAACTACCAAGAATTTATAGATGTTTATACTCAAAATCTGATTAAAGACGCTAAAAATTCTACTGAAATCAAAAATTTTCACTTAGAAAAATGGACAGAGATACTAAAAAAGTACAGTTACTTCTGTGATAAATAAAAAGAATCAACTTGACTCTAAAAAAAGTTATTAAATAAAAAAACAAAAAATATTTGAATTGATTATTCAATTAACCATTAAAAATAAAAAAAAAATGTTCATTATTTGTAAAATCGGCATAAAATTCTCTTAATAAATGATAATATGAATTTATTTATACGCATACGTGAGTTTTATAAAAACTTAAATTTGTTTTTTAAGTTTCAAACTGCATTGTTTTTAGTATCTACTACTACCCTTTCGGTCATTGGCTATTTTGGTTATAATGAAGGTAGAAGGTTATTAGAATTACGTTCTTTTGATTTGTTGGTCAATATCACAAGCAACAAAAAAAAGGCGATTGAAGAATACTTTTCTCAAATGCAAAAACAAATGGAAATATTAGCAGAAAGAAGTTCAACTTCAGGTGCCATCAAAGATTTTAGTGAAATATTTGACAAAGACCCCGAAAATATGTCACCTAAAGCAGAAGTTGAATTAAAAAAATTTTATGAAGAAGAATATTTGAAATTATTGAAATATAACGCAGGTGTTAATGATTTTCAAACTAATTTTTTTCCAAGTTCGCCTTTACGTATTCATTTGCAACACAAATATTTAGCCCAAAACCCTAATCCGTTGCAATTCAAGTATAATTATTCAAGCCCAAAAGAAAACAAAGATAAATATGATAATTTGCACCAAACTTTCCACCCTAATTTTTTAAATTATGCCAAAAAATTAGATATTCAAGATATTTTATTGGTTAATTTAAAAGGTGATGTATTGTATTCTGTAGCAAAAAGAGCTGATTTTGCTACCAATCTATTAGAAGGTGCTTACAAAGAAAGTAGTGTTGGGCAATTATTTAGAAAAGTTATCACAGGAAGTGATGACAAAAAAATATATTTTCAAGACTATGAAAATTATCTTCCTGCTTATTTCGAACCTTTGTCTTTTATGGGTGGCGTGGTAACCAGAAATGGTCAGAAATATGGTGTAATTATATTCCAAGTCAGTACAGAACGCATCACAAATATTTTAACTAATAATCAAAAATGGTCAGAAGATGGATTAGGGAACTCAGGAGAAGCTTTTTTGATAGGCCCTGATTTCAAACTCAGAAATAGAACAAGAAGAAGTTTGGAAGACCCTGCTGGTTATTATGCAGCACTCAAATCTAAAGTAGATAAAGTTACATGGGAAAGAATCAAAAGATTAGGAACAACCATTACATTCAGAGAATACAAGGTACAAGCAACCATCAATGCTATCGAAGGAAAATCAGGTACACAAACCAATGTCGATTTTTTAGGTAGTGAAGTATTAGATGTATATATGCCTTTAGACTTTTTGGGGACAAGGTGGGGAATTTTGACAGAAATGGACGGTGCAGAAGTTTTTGCAGCCACTACCGCCTTTCGAGCACAATTATTAAGCATTGCAATCGGTTTATTTATTGCCGTAACTTTATTAGGAACTTGGTTAGCAAGAAGTTTGGCTGCACCTATGCGTAAGATTCAAAAAGAAATTACTTTACTTTCAGAGGGGCAATTTCCTAAAAAAAGTGATACAATTTATAAAGATGAGTTAGGAAAAATTGATGAAGCATTGAATATATTAGTGCAAAGCATGAGAAATGTAGCAGAATTTGCCCAAAATATAGGTCGAAAAAACTATGATTATCAATTTAAAGCAAGAAGTGATAAAGATATTCTAAGTAATGCACTCTTAGAAATGCGTGATAGTTTAAGAGAAATATCAGCGGAAGAAGATATAAGAAGTTGGAGAAATACAGGACTTGCTCTTTTTGGTGATGTATTGCGTGAAAATAATGATACATTGGAAATGTTATCAAAAGCAGTTGTTGCTGAATTGGTAAAATACATCGATGCAAAACAAGGTGCATTATTTATTTTTGATGAAAAAACACAATCACTCAAACCTACAAGTGCGTATGCATATGAAAAATATCGTTATTTGCAACAAAATTTTAAAGAGGGCGAAGGTTTAGTCGGACAAGTATATTTTGAAAAAGCTTCTATTTATTTAACAGAAATCCCAAAAGATTATTCAAATATAGCCTCTGGATTAGGACATATCAAACCAAAATGTTTACTTTTATCGCCTATGATTACTGATAATAAAATTTATGGCGTAGTAGAAATTGCTTCTTTGAATGAAATTCCATTGTACCAAAGATTATTTATCGAAGAAGTAGCAGAAAATATTGCCATCACTATTGCCAATATCAAAGCAGGTGAAGAAACAAGAAAATTATTGATTGAATCACAAAGAGCAGGTGAGCAACTCAAACAACAAGAAGAGGAAATGAGGCAAAATTTTGAGGAATTAATGGCAACTCAAGAAGAAATGCGTAAAAGACAAGAACAACTTGATATTTTAATACATTCTATTCAAGAAGCAGGACATGAGTTTGAAACAGTGCAATATGAGGGTATGTCAATGACTTTACGCCAACAAATGTTGGATAATATTCAAAGACAAAAAAATATACTTTTAGAAAAAGATGCAGAAAATCAAAAAAAAGAAGCGTTTATTAGAGCAAAAGTAGCAGAATTAGGGAAAAATATAAATGAATTATAACACAAAAAAATATTATTTATTTTATATACTTTTGGTAATAATAATATTTGAAACAAAAACGCAAATATTACCTGCAAGTTATCAATTAGAGGAATATTTACCATTATTAAAAAATAAAAAAGTGGCTTTGGCAGTCAATCATACTGCGTTGATAAACAAAACACATTTAATAGATACACTCAAAAACAAAGGAATTGATATTAAAATAATCTTTACACCTGAGCATGGTTTGCGTGGAAAAGCAGATGCAGGTGAAAGTGTCAATTCAAGTGTTGATACAAAAACCAATATTTCAATCGTTTCTTTATACGGAAAACAAAAAAAACCTTCCAAAGAACATTTAGAAAATATTGATGTTGTTGTTTTTGATATGCAAGATGTAGGCGTGAGATTTTATACTTATATCAGTACTTTGCATTATTTGATGGAAAGTTGTGCAGAAAATCAAAAACAACTTATTGTTTTGGACAGACCTAATCCAAATGGGCATTATGTAGATGGTTGGATAAAAGATGAAAAAATCAATTCTTTTGTTGCAATGCACCCAATTCCAGTCGTGCATGGGCTAACCATTGCAGAATTGGCTTTGATGATAAATGGAGAAAAATGGTTAAAAAACAATCTACAAACGAATTTAAAAGTTATCAAAATAAAAAATTATAACCATAGTAATTTCTATTCTCTGCCTATCAAACCCTCTCCCAATTTACCCAATGATTTATCAATTCAACTGTATGCTTCGCTTTGTTTATTTGAAGGTACAAATATTAGTGTAGGTCGTGGCACATTGTTTCCATTTCAAGTTTGGGGTGGAATAGATAAAAATTTAGGAGATTTCACATTTATTCCTAAAAGCATCGAAGGAATGTCAAAAAAACCAATGCACGAAAATCAAATTTGTTATGGTGAAAATTTACAAAATATAGATTTCAAAAGTCAATTTACACTTCAATATCTTTTAAAAGCATATCAAAAAACAAACAATAAAAAACAATTTTTTAATAATTTTTTTGATACTTTGGTAGGAAGTGATACTTTACGAAAACAAATTGAAAGTGGTATGAATGAAAAACAAATTCGTAAAACTTGGCAAAAAAATTTAAAAATATATAAAAAATTAAGAAAAAAATATTTATTATACCAATAATTTCTATTTTTCAATTCAAAATTTAATACTAAAATATGTCAAATTCTTATGGTTCTCTTTTTAAAATTACAACCTTTGGAGAGTCGCATGGCGTTGCAATAGGCGTTATTATTGATGGCTGTCCTGCAGGCTTGATTTGGGACATAGATTTTATTCAAAATGCACTCGACAGACGCAAACCCGGACAATCTTCTATCGTAACACAGAGAAAAGAAGGCGATATTGTGCAAGTACTTTCAGGCGTTTTCGAAAACAAAACCACAGGCACGCCGATTGCTTTACTAATTCCTAATGAAGATGCAAAAAGCAAAGATTATTCACATATTGCAACACAATTTCGCCCTTCTCACGCTGATTATACCTATTTTATAAAATATGGACACCGTGATTATAGAGGTGGAGGACGAAGTTCTGCACGCGAAACAGCAGCAAGAGTAGCAGCAGGTGCAGTCGCACAATTATTTTTAAAATCAAAATATAATATTGATATTTATGCTTATACTTCACAAGTAGGCAATATCAAATTAGAAAGAAATGAGGCTGATTTAGACTTTTCTTTGATTGAAAAAACACTTGTCAGATGTCCCGACCTCGATACCGCTTCGAAAATGGAAACGCTTATCAAAGAAGTCAAAAAACAAGGTGATACAATTGGCGGAGTGATTAGTGCTATAGTTAAAAACACACCTGCAGGTTGGGGAGAACCTGTTTTTGATAAATTGCACGCAGAATTAGGCAAAGCAATGTTGAGCATCAACGCCGCAAAAGGTTTTGAATATGGAAGCGGTTTTGAAGGAGTAACCAAAAAAGGTTCAGAACATAATGACGTTTTTTATACTGATGAAGACGGAAAAGTCAGAACAAAAACCAATTTTTCGGGAGGAATACAAGGTGGAATTTCCAACGGAGAAGATATTTATTTTCGTGTCGCTTTCAAACCTGTTGCTACTTTGATTCAAAACCAAGAAAGTATCAATGAAAACAACGAAAAAGTAATTGTAGAAGGAAAAGGAAGGCACGACCCTTGTGTGTTACCGCGTGCTGTGCCTATTGTGGAGGCGATGACAGCATTGGTATTGGCAGATTTTGCATTGAGAGCGGAAATCAATCGAATGGATTTTTAATTTTTTTTATACAATAATCATTAGAAAAAATAGCCATTTTATATCAATATAATCAAATTTAAAATAAAAATTTGACTTGAAAAAAATCCTGAAAATCCTGAAATCTTGTCAATATACTCAAAAAAATAGGTACTTTTCATAATAAAAATTTTGGGCGATTACGTGCTATCGTGCAAAGCACAGAGACAAAAAGAGAGAAAAACGAGGCTTTGCGAGTTTTTCTCTCTTTTTGTCTCTGCAAGTCTGCTTCTATCACTATCGCAAAATACAAAAACCTATTATTTAAACAAAAAACAAGTTAATTGTAATTTTATTTCTCCTCCCGATTTTGTTTCTGTTCTGTTTGCTTGATTAAACCTTCCATAAAATATTTGCTCATATTGTAATTTAAGGTTACAATTAAAATCGCTAATATAATAATTGATACCGCCACCAATTCTTGATTCTGAATAAATGGTATTAAAATTACTTCTTGCCTCACCATTTACAACATTAGGGAAATTTGGATTAGTTCTTCTATTTTCATTTACCAAATATTGTGTTTCACTGATATTCATATTTTGTGCTTCATATTTGATATAAGGTTGTATTTTCAAATCAGAAAAATAATAACCTAATTCTCCAAAAAGAATATTTTGATTAGGTACCAAAGGTGTAAATGATTTTGTATTTTTAGTATTCCCTCCACCTGAAAGATACATATAACCTAATTGTGCGGTCAAAGCACCATTACCCACTGTTACGTCAGCAAAAACATCACCTGCGACACTTAAATAATCGTCTTGAACATCTACCCCTGCTCCTACTGCCAATATTTCTTTTTCACCCAAATTTGTACCTGAGTAATAATGTTCTTTTTCTACATCTAAAAAATTATAATTCAACCTCAAATTTCCCCTCAAATTTGAATATTTATCTACTGCTCTACCTCTAAAAACCCCTCCTCTTATTTCGAGTCTTTCATCAAAAGCATATCCTCTAAAACTTACCCCTAAATCACGACCAAAATTATTTTGCAAGGCTTGATTTTGAAACAAATTATAAGGATATTGATACCAACCAAATTCAAGCCCCATCAATGTAACAGGTGATTGCATACCTTGTCTATTAATACCTGTAAGTTGCATACCCGCATAAACCAAAAAATTATCAGAAATTTTATGTTCTACTTGTGCATCTAAAATAATCAATTTTGGCTCTTGTATTCTTTTAGTACTATCCACAAACCCAATAGGCGATAAAATTTCAGTTTGCATAAATACAGAAGTTTTTCTTGTGAGTTGCGCTCCTGCCATCAACCTTGCTCTCCATATCTGTAGTTGTGTTCCCCAACGGCGACCATCATCTAAAAGAGGACTTTGTGGTCTATCTTGTGTAAAAACTCCCTGCATTTGTAAAAACGTACCAAATTGAACAGAAGGTTTGAATTGTGTACTGTCATTTTGAGCAACCAAAAAAAATGGGAAAATGACTAATAAAGTAAAAATTATTTTTTTCATTGTGATTTTATTTTTAAATTAAAAACAATATAAAGCAAAAAGAGTGCCTTTTGCAAAGCACTCTTTTTATTTTTATGATTAAAAGCCAAATAATACTATCTTCTTACAATTCGAATCGCAGTTTTACCACGTTTGTTTTCTAAATGTAATAAATAAGCACCATTTGCCAAATGTCCTAATCTTAATTGAATCTCATCAACTGTATCAGTAATTTCAGCTTTGTCTTCAAATACAACTTTACCGCTCATATCCAATACTTTTACAATGTAATCACCTTTCCAATTGTTGTCAAATCTCACATTGAAATCATCAGCACTTGGATTAGGATAAACTGTAACAATTGGCTTACCAAAGTTATCAATAGAAGTAGGATTGCTGATACCGTTTCCATTGATAGTCAAAGTAGATGTACCTGAAAGTGCATTACTATTTACTATCACTGTACCACCAAAAGAACCTACAACGTTAGGAGCAAATGTAACAGTTACAATTTGTGAGCCTGCCGCAGCAATAACACCTGTAAAGTTACCACTGAATCCTATTGGATATTGAATACCTGAAATCGTCAATGGCGTATTTCCATTATTAGTTATCGTGAAAGTTGAAGTAATAGACTGCCCAATGATAACATCAGGGAAATTCAACGTAACAGGGCTAATACTAATTACTCTTGTTGGTACTGGATTAACTACCACCGTATAATTAGCCGTTCCTATACAACCTATTGCATCTACTACACGCACACTAAAAGTAGAACTTCCGATAGCGGTAGTCGTTCCCGTTATGCTACCACTTGCATCCAATGTAAGACCTGTTGGCAATGTTCCTGTTGTTACTGTATAACTATAAGGAGCAGTACCACCTGTAGAAGTCAAGGTTTGATTATAGAATGTACCTATAATTCCTGCATTCAAAGTAGTAGGCGTAATCGTAATTGCAGTACAAGCAGCATTAACAGTTATCAAATAAAATGTACTACCATTACAACCATTCGCATCGGTAGCAGTGATATTTACATTTAAAGTACCAATTGTTGTTGGTGTACCTGATATTACCCCTGCAGGCGATAATGTTAATCCTAATGGTAATGAAGTCCCTGAAGTTACTGTATAAGTATAAGGAGCAGCACCACCAGTGGCAACCACCGAAGTAGAAGTATAAACAGCACCCACATTACCTCTTGGCATCTGTGCAGGAGCAACTGTAATCGCGGGACAACCAGAGAATATCTGTAACGTTAATACTTTTGTAACAGAACAAATGCCTTGTGTCAATGTTACTGATACATCATAAACTCCAAAAGTAGCAGTTGTTCCTGAAAGAACGCCTGTTGTTGGATTAAGCGTGAAACCTGTCGGTAAGCCTGTTGCTGCCCAACTAATTGTACCTGTATAACCCGTCTGTGTCAATGTAACAGCTGGATAAGCTATATTGATAGTACCATTTGCTAACGAAGCAGTAGTAATAGAAACAGTAGGACAAACAATATTCCAAGTATAACTTCTTGTAGCTGTACAAGGCCCGTTGGCTTGAGTTGCCGTAATATCAAAACTAAAAGCACCTGAAACACTTGGCGCACCTGATAAAACACTTGTAGTTGGATTGAGGGCTACTCCCAATGGCAAAGCACCAGAAGATACCGCAAAGGTTACAGCAGATGCATTACCTGTAGTTAAAAGCGTCTGATTATAAATATTTCCAACTGTTGGACTTGGTAAAGTCGCAGGATTCAATACTATTGTAGGACAATTCACAGCAAAAGTATAAGCCTGTATGGCAGTACAGACACCCCCTGTTTGTGAAACCGTAACCGTATAAGTAGTAGAAGGTGCGGTAACTGTAGGAATACCTGTAATTTGTCCCGTTGCCCCATCTAATATCAATCCATTAGGCAAAGCAGGCGAAACTGAATAAGTAGGTGTTTGTGTTGTACCCGTTGTACTTGCATCCAAAGTATAACTCGCACCAGCCACAGCATTCACAGCAGTAGTATTAGCAAATACAATCGTAGGACAATTAACCACCCAAGCATAAGGCTGTGGAACAACACAACCTCCCAAATCTAAAGATACAGTAATATTAAATGTACCTGCTTCTGTTGGTGTACCACTTAAAGTACCTGTTGCACCATCAAAAGTAATGCCTGCTGGCAAAGTCCCTGCTGATAAACTCCAAGTAAAAGGAGGATTGGCACCTGTTTGGCTAATTACTTGACTGAATGCAGTACCTACTGTTGCGACAGGTAATAAAGGAGTAATTGTAACAGTTGCACACGCTACTACAAAATTATAAGTATAAGTGGTAGAACAATTTGCCGTATTATGCGTAGCAGTAAAAGTCAAACTATATGTACCTTGTGTAGTAGGCGTTCCACTCCAAGTGGCAGTAGGCGAATCAAAACTCATACCTGCTACACTACCTGTTGTTAATGTAATGGTATAGTCATTGGATAACCCAGGTGCACTTGCTGATAATACTTGTGGCGTATAAAGCGTATTCACTAAACCATTTGGTAAACTCAATGGTGAAAAAGTAATCACTGGACAACCTATCACTATTGCATAGCCTTGTGTATAGCTGCAAGTACTTTGTTGCACTTGTACCGTAAAGTTATAAGTACCTGCTACTATTGGTGTACCTGAAATAATACCCGTTGCTCCATCAAGTGATAAACCTGTTGGTAAACCTGCACCAACCGACCATGTTACAGTGCCTAATCCAGTCTGTCCGAGTGTATGTGTATAAGCAGTTCCTGCCGTACCATTCACTGGTGCAGTACCAAATGTAATAGAAGCTGGGCAATCTACTACTAATGTATAAGACTGTGTAGCAATACAACCTGACTGTGCTATTTGGACTATAAAATTAAATGTACCTGTCAAATGCGTTATACCTGATAAAACACCTGCATTACTCAAAGAAAATCCTGTAGGTAAAGTTCCTGCACTTAAAGTCCAAACTCCTGCTGTTGTATAAGGTAGAGCAGTAAAGGTTTGTGAGTAAGCAGTATTAATGGTCGCAGTCAAATTAGTAGTATTAACAGGGGCAAATGTAACAGCAGAAGGCAAAGGACAAATTGCTGATAATTGTACATTGTCTAAGCCAATATCATCATCTCCAAAATCAGAAGTAGCTCTAAAACGAATCACAGCAGTAGAAGACACAGAAACTATATTAGCAGTTACACTTCTCCAAGTCGCTGTTGCACTCAAAGATGCAGGTGATGTAGTAATTGGATTGAATGTAATACCACCATCTTCAGACAGAAGTATTGACAATATATCTGTACCTGTTGGGTTAATGTAACTAAATGATAGTTGTTTGTTAACTGCGATGCTAAGATTTACATATAAATCTAAACTTCCCTGTGTACCACTTGTTGCATTATAAGTGTGAAAACGGGCTGAACGAACTCCATTTTGTGCCGCAGGAGAATACATGCCAGATGTGCCTGCCCAACCACTCAATGCAGTAGTCGTATTGTCTGCTCT
>RDZP01000014.1 GCA_004294005.1 Cytophagia bacterium | reverse complement strand
TTGATATTTATTTTTTTATTTATTTCATTATGTTTTCTAATCAACTCTTCCATAGCTTGATGAAGACCATATTCTTTAACCAAAATTGGAATTAAATTATATGAAATATTACGAGTTTCTACACAAGCTTCATCTATTTGATTATTTAAGTTTATAATGCTTTTTTCATACTTCTTAAGAAATTCATTTTTAGTTAAATCAACCAAAAAACTATTTCCTTGCATTTTAATTACTGCTAATATTTGCCCCAAACTATCGTGCAATTCTTTTGATAACCTTGTTCTTTCTCGTTCTTCGCCTTTAATAAATGCTGTAAGTGTGTTTTTTTGTTCAATGTTTAATTGTGATAATAATTTTGTATTTTCTTGTAGTTGAATAATAGTTTTATGAACTGCATTGTCTTTTTCTTGCCTTAAAATATTAATTCTATCACCCAAGGCAAATGATAAAAACAAAACTTCAATCACAGTGCCAATCAAAAAACTATTGACAGACCAAATACTGTAATTTAAGATATTAAATGCTGATAAAGTAAATATTAAAGCTCCAAAAATTACGCTTGTCCAACCTACCAATAAAAATCTTGCAGCTAAAAAACCTAAAAAATAAGATCTATAAATAGTGAAAAACAACAATGGTAAAAATAGCAATAAAGTATTAAAATACAATAAATGTAATGCAATATCAAACTGTAAAAATGTTCCAAATAAAATACTTATTAAACAAATTAAAAATGATAAATTAAAAAGATTTTTTTGCCATTTGGTAATATATTTTTCTGGAATAAAAGAGCGAATAAAAAGCTGTGCAAAAACTAAAATTAATCCAAAACACAAAACTGCAATAAAAATTGATAATGTAGGATTATTTGGCGTAACATACATGAAAAATCTGCCTTCAATATTAAATTGCCCAACACAGGTAGCAGAAATATATAATACATAAAATAAATATGATTTTTCTTTTAAAGATATAAATACAAATAAATTATATAAAACCATGATTATTATCATCCCATAATAAATGCCAGCTAAAAATTGATTCAAATATGCCTCATCAAAACTTTCTTGTTGTGATTTTATGCTCATATTTAAAGCCAATGTTTCAGGTGAAGAAGCTTTATAAATTAAAGTATAAATTTCGTTTTTTGTTACTGGCAATTCAAAAGATGGAAAATGATGGTTGATTTCCCATATTTTATGAGAAACATTAATTCCTGTCTTGCCTTTTTTAATAATATTACCTTTAGAATTCAAAATATAGTATTCTACGGAATAAATAGCCGTATTTTCTATTCTTAATATATAAGAATTATTATTACTAATATAGTCTAGTTTTGCCCAAACATTAGCATTCGTAAAACCATAATCGAGTACTGCTGGGACTTTACTTTTGTTAAAAATAGAGTCTTTTTTTGCTTTTACATCTTCAAAAGTCAATAATGCAGATTTATCCTCAAAAGTTTGAAAATAATAATCAATACTATGTTTTTTATCATTGTTTAAATTTAGCGTAATCGCTTGAATATCAATGATTTTTAAAAAAAACAGAAGTAAGATATAATATTTAATAGTTAATTTCATTTTTAATTTTTTAGAAATCTCTAATCAAAAAGTAGTTATAAAATATACCTAAAAATCACGGAATTCCGTGATTGTTTTCAGGTTGCGTACGCTTTAATTTTGTTTAATATACAATTTCAATTCAATCTGATTGTTTTACAAATTAAATTAAAAAACTTACATCATTACATAATCTCTTTAAAAAACATGAAAAAGCCAAAAAAAAATACCGAAAAATCAGTTAAGGTCATAATTAAAAATGCTCGTTTTTTTTCTATTAAAAATTTAAGTATGAAAGAATTTGCTCACGAAAATTACTATAATTAGTAATTATTTTAATTTTATTCTTAGTATATTTAACTTATATAGTAATATTAATTTGGTTTTTGTTAGTTTAGGTTTTTTATTAAAATATTTTTATTAAAAAACTTTATTTTAACTAATATTTCAATGATAACGGAAATCAATAATACTTTTAAATAATTGAAAATCAATGATTTGAAAAATCTTGATAAAGACATTTGTTAATTTTCATTTTTTTTAAATATCTACAAATATAGATTTAATTAATAAATATTCGTTTATTCTTAAAATTATTACCTTTTAAACCCAATTTATAATAATTTATTTAATTCTTTAATGCTATTAAAATTATTAAATAAATTATAAATACATTTTTATAAAAATTGTATTTATAATTTATTTAATTTTATTAGTTTTGTAGAATGACAAAAAAAATAATCTTATTACACTTTTTTATGTTTCTTCAGCTTTCAGCTCAAGATAAAAAAACGTCTGTATCTTACGAATTTTATACCCACGACTTCGGAACTATCAAAGAAGAAGGTGGAAAAGTGAGTTATGAATTTGAGTTTTCAAACATTGGTAAATCACCTTTAATTATTAAAAATGTGGTTGCTGCTTGCGGATGTACAGTTCCTACTTGGACTAAAACACCTATTGAACCTGGAGAAAAAGGTAAAATTTCTGTTGAATATGACCCATTTAATCGTCCTGGGCAATTTACTAAAACGCTTACTGTTTTTTCAAATTCTTTTCAAGATGGCACTATTCTTACTTTGCAGGGAAAAGTTACGCCAAACCCCAAAAAGCCGCATGATGATTTTCCTGATAAAATAGGTAATTTAAGATTTATAAGTAGATATATGCATTTGGGAGATATTTCAACTGCTGATTGGCAAAGAAAATCTTTTGACATTTTTAATTTTGCAGATTCTTCAATAACAGTTGATAAAATTATTTTCAATTCCGCTTATCTTAATGTTAAAATTGAACCTCAAATAATTGCTCCAAAATCTAAAGCTAAAATTTTAGTTGAATATTCGCCAAAATGGAGAAATGATTTTGGATATGTGCAAGATAAAATTGAACTTAAAACAAATGATGCCCTTGAACCTTCAAAAATTCTTTTTATAACTGCCAATATTACGCTTTCTTTCAAAGATTTGACTATCGAACAAATGCAAAATGCTCCCAAAATTAGTTTTGATAAAGAATTACATGATTTTGGAAATGTCAAACAAGGTGATAAAGTTACAACGGTTTTTAATATAAAAAATAATGGTTCAGATGATTTACAGATTTTGAAAATAAAGCCTAGTTGCGGCTGCACAGTATCTGAAATCGACAAAAAAACCATAAAATCTGGTCATTCTGCCAAATTAACCATTACTTTTGATAGTAATGGAAAAGAAGGCGTGCAAGACAAACACATTAATATATATTCAAATGACCCCAAGTCTTTTACGAGTGTAATTTCACTTAAAACTAAAATTTTAAAACCTTAATTTAATATGCCTTCATTTGATATTGTAAGTAAAGTTGATGCCCAAATGTTGGATAATGCAGTGAATGTGGCATACAAAGAAATAACCAATCGATTTGATTTTAGAGATAGTGAAACGACTATTGAACTCAATAAAAAAGACATGATTGTTACGATTGAAACCGAAAACGATATGCGTTTGAGGGCTGTTGAGGATATGTTAATGACCCGAGCCATTAAACAAGGCATAGATGGACGCAGTTTTGATTTTACCAAAGAAGCACAAGCATCGGGTAAGATACTTAAAAAAAACATAAAAATTAAAGCTGGTTTAGAAAAGGAAGATAGTAAGAAAATAGTTAAAATAATTAAGGATTCTAAAATTAAAGTTGATGCTTCAATTATGGACGATCAAGTTAGGGTCGTGTCTAAAAAAATTGATGATTTACAAGCCATAATTCAGTTGTTAAGAACTTCAGAAACTGGCGTACCGATGCAGTTTATTAACATGAAAGGTTGATTTTTTTGATAATTTAAAGTTTAAAAATGTTTTTTTCTATTATTATTCCCGTTTATAATCGTCCTGAAGAAATTAGAGAAGTTTTAGGCTGTTTATTACTGCAAACTTATAAGAATTTTGAAGTTTTGGTGGTCGAAAGTGGTTCTGAAAAGAAAAAATCTGATCTTGTAGTTGGAGCTTTTGCCTCTAAAATGAAAGTTAAATATTTGCTTACTGGAAATTTCGGTCCTGGAATTTCTCGCAATTTTGGTATGAAACAAGCCAAAGGCGATTATTTTATTATTTTAGATTCTGACATTTTATTAGAACCTAATTTTTTAGAGGTAATTCTTACTGAAGTTTCTTCAAGAAATTTAGATTGCCATGGTGGACCAGACAAGTGTCATGATAGTTTTTTGGATATTGAAAAAGCATTTAATTACTCTTTGACTTCGTTTTTAACAACAGGAGGAATGCGTGGTGGAGCAAAAAGTGCCACTACATTTCATCCTCGTAGTTTTAATATGGGTTTTTCAAGAAAAGTTTATGAAACCACAGGTGGTTTTCCGTTTGGCTTTATGGGAGAAGATATTGTTTTGAGTTTAAAAATTAAAGAATTAGGTTTTAAAATTGGTCTTATTGCAGATGCTTTTGTTTATCATCATCGCAAAAAAGATTTTAGAACTTTTTTTAGATATATGAAATTCTTTGGAAAATCTCGTATTAATATTACCAAATTAGTTCCAAACTCTCTCAAATTAATCCATCTTTTTCCTGTTGGATTTTTGTTTTATTTTTTATTTACTTACTTATCGGTTTTTATTTCTGGGCAATTATTTATAGCATTAAAATCAATAATTTTTAGTTAATTGTATCAAAGAGTAAATTTTTGCATAAGACTTACATCAATTATGTGTTATCGATTATAATTCAAAACGTTGATAATTCATCAATACAATTTGAACTTTATTTTAGTTTTTTTAGTTAAATGAATAACAAAACTTAAAAAAAATTTAAACGTAATGGGAAAAGCATTAGAATTAAATGATGACAACTTTGCACAAGTATTGCAAGACAACGAAGTAGTAATGGTCGATTTTTGGGCTGAATGGTGTGGACCTTGTAAAATGATTGGACCCTCAATAGAAGAATTAGCATCAGAATTTGAAGGAAGAGCAGTGGTAGCAAAAATGGACGTAGATAATAATACTATCGTTCCATCTGAACAAAATATTCGTAGTATCCCTGCTATATTTTTCTTTAAAAATGGAAAATTAGTAGATAAACAAATAGGTGTTCCTAACAATGCAAAATCGGTTTTATTACAAAAACTATCATCACTTATTTAGTTAATAATCAATTAATTATAATAAAAAGTTGTAAATATATCAATGTTTACAACTTTTTTCTATCTTATATATTTGTTACAATGAAAAAATATTTTCGCTTCATTATTATTGGAATAATAGCAACAATTACGATTATTTTTATTTTATTTCAATCTGATTTTTTTGGCAACAATAAAAATAAATCACTTGCAAAAAGTGAAAGTTCTGCTAAAAACAAGGAAACTTTTGTAAGAGCAATGATTATCAAATCAAATGCTTTGAACAATCGTTTGCGGGTTACAGGTACGATTGTAGCCAATGAGGAAGTTACGATAACCTCTGAAATTAGTGGAATGATAACGCAAATTAATTTTACAGAAGGAACAAATGTAGCAAAAGGAACTCTTTTGGTGAAAATCAATGATGCTGATTTGAAAGCACAATTCGAAAAACTAACTTATAGAGAAGAGTTATTTGCTAAAAAAGAATTTAGACAAAAAAAATTATTAGAAAAAGGTGGTGTAAGTCAAGATGAATATGATACAGGTTTGGCAGAGTTGAATGCTATCAAAGCCGAAAAAAGAGAATTAGAAGCAAAAATAGCAAAAACACAAGTCGTTGCACCTTTTAGCGGAATGATTGGATTGAGACAAATCAGTCAAGGTGCTTATATCAATGCAGGCACATCTATTGCGAAGTTAGTCAATACTGATAAGTTAAAAGTAGAATTTTCTGTGCCTGAAAAATACATCACAAAACTAAAATTAGGACAAAAATGTATCATTAATTTTGGAGAAAATGAAAATAAATATGAAGCAAATATTTATGCTATCGAACCAAAATTGAATCTGAATACACGCACACTTACCGCAAAAGCTTGGATTAATACCACTACTAACGAACTAAAACCGGGTGCTTTCGTAAAGGTAGAAATCATTTGGGATAGTTTTGATAAAGCGATGGAAATTCCTACTTATGCACTCATTCCTGATATTGATGCCCCTAAAGTTTACCAATATAAAAATGGAAAAGCAGTCCGAAAAGTTGTAAAAATAGGCATTAGAGGTTCAGAAATGGTACAAATTGAAGAAGGAATTGCTGAAAACGATACTATTATCACATCAGGTATTATGAATTTAAGACCTGATATTGCAGTAAAATTATTAGAAGTAAAATAATCAATTATTTACTTTGTTCGAACAACCATTTCCACATATTTTCGTCTTGATAAGCCTGTTTCCAACTATCATGTTGCACATTTGGATATTCTGTATATCGAATATTTCCTTTTGTTTTTTTAATTGCCTCTACCATATTGCGAGAACGTTCAGGTTTTACAACCTTATCCAACGCCCCATGAAAAGCCCAAACAGGTAATTTTTTTATTTTTTTAGCCGTTTTTTCATCAGCACCACCACAAACAGGCACAGCAGCAGCAAATTTTTTTGGATAACGCGTAATCAAATCCCAGACTCCAAAACCACCCATCGAAAGTCCTGTAATATAAATTTTTTTTGTATCTATTGGGTATTTTTCTTCCATTATTTGTATAATTTCAATTACATTTTTTAAGACCTCAGAAATGGCTTCAGGTTGTGTATGTGCATCAAGTCCCCAGTCGGTTTCTATCCATTTTTTATCTTTTGGACATTGAGGAACAAGCACAAAACAAGGATGTTTTTGTCTATTATTTTCAGTAAGAATATAAGGTGCAAAATGTGTCAAAGGTACTAAATTATTATCGCCTCTTTCGCCTGCCCCATGCAAAAAAACAATTAAAGGATATTTTTTTATATTTTTTTGTTGATTTAATGTATCAAAATCAGGTGGAATAAGCCAACGATAAGGCATTTTTAATTGTTTTCCTTCAAAAATATGTCTGCTAAACAATTCGTAGTCTTTGTATTTTTTATCTTGTGCAAAATTATTAAAAGGAAAAATATAACCCAAAAACAGCCACAAAAAAGGAGAAGTAATCAATTTTTTCATATTTTTTTATGCTAATTTCTTTTTATTTTTTTGGCAAATATAAACAATATATTCAAAATAAAAGATTATTTTAAATCAAATACAAATATTTTAATCAATAAATACCATTAAATTCACTAAAATTATCATTTTTTTTGTTTGTTTCCAAAAACATACTTATTTTTGCATTATCATTTTTAGAAAAATTTATTTTTCTTTCTACTCAATACATAATATATATATATTTTACTACATCTGCTAAGATTGATTACACAATGAACAAGGGGCAAAATATTCTTAACTATAGAATAGAAGATTTTTTGGGGGAAAATTATTTATTCAAATCTTTTTCTGCATCACATACACAATTTCAAAAAAATTTGATTGTAAAAGCACTCAAAAATACAATTTCTATGGAGGATAAAGAAGCATTGATTAATGAAATTAAGACGATGGCACAACTTCAACATCCTAATATCATTACTTTGTATGACCAAATTAGTACTGAATCAGATTTTTATTTGGTATTAGAAAACGTACCTGGTCATGATTTAGAAAAACATCTCAACGAAATTAGTGGACCATTAACAGAAGAAAAAGCATTGTTTTGGTTGAACGAAATACTTAATACATTTGCTTATTCGCATCAAAAAAAAGATTTTGGAGGAGCAGTTCACCCCAAACATATTTGGATAACGCCTGATATGCACATCAAAATTCAATACCTTACTTTGAGTGAAATATATGCAAAACAAGTACTAAAAAATGAAGATAAAAATTTAATTTCTACTTTTAGCCCTGAAAGATTAGAAGAAAAAACGATAGACGAAAGAAGTGATGTTTATAGTATTGGCGTGCTTTTGTGGCAAATGCTTACAGGAAAAAATCCATATCAAAATTTTAATTTGGCAGAAATTAAGCATAAAATTTTGAACGAACCATTGCCATCAGCCAAAAAAATATATCCTATGGTGAATATAGAAATCGAGGAGATTATTCAAAAATCAACAGCAAAAAAACCAGAGGATAGATACCAAAATATTGCAGAGTTACAACAAGCAATTTATACTTATCAACAAAAAAACATTGCTGTTGTACTTGTAAACCCTGTTAATTCAACAGAAGAAACAGAGATTTATTCAAAACCAACCGTAAATTTACCTGCTATTTTATTGGTTTTTTTCGTGATTTGGGCAGGTTATTTGGTTTATCAATACAGCAATCGTCCTACAATTACAACAGATGTATTGTTCAATTTGCAAGATAACAAACGCATTCAACTTATGCAAGATTCTGTTATGAAATCGCAAGCAAGAAAAAACATAGAAGACAGCATCAGAATTGTAAAAGGCAATAAAAAAGATACTACTGAAATTTTTATTCATAAGGTTAGAAAAGAAGAAACTTTAGAAAGTATAGCTCGAAAGTACTACACTTCTATTGATACGCTAAAAAAATTGAATAATTTAACGGGAAAAGAAGTTTTGAAAGTAAAAGAAGGAATTAAAGTGCGTGTACGTGCTGTGCATATCTTACGTAGAGAAGATAATATTGCTCAAATTGCACTTAAATATAAATTAAGTGATTATATTCTGAAAGAAGTAAACGAACTGAATAAAAATAAAAACAATAGAAGTGCTTATTTTAACGAGAAAAGGAAGAAAAAAGAAGATGAAGTAGCCGTACAAAATGAATTTGAAGGGCAAAAATTAGTCATACCTTTGATTTATCCAGAAAAAAAATAATTTTTTTATTGATTAAAATAAAAAATGGAAAGTTTTTTGCGTATTTTATATTAATATCAAAAAATAACATTAGATTTGTGTTTAAAAAGTATATTTTAACAATCAAATGAGTCAATTAGGAAGTACAGAGAGGAGAATGCAAATATTAAAAAACATCAGTATTTTTGCCAATAGTGATGATGCTTTGTTGCGCAAAGTAGCTGAAACACTTACAGAAATATTAGCAAAAAAAGGCGAAATCGTTTTTTATAAAGGTGATGTAGGAAGAAAAATGTATATTATTTTGAAAGGATTAGTAAAAATCCATGACCAAGATTACACATTTGCTACCCTTACTGATGGACAGGTTTTTGGAGAATATGCACTTTTGGATACAGAAGAACGTTCTGCTTCTGTTACAGCAGTTGAAGATACACAATTATTAGTCTTAGACCAGAAAATGTTTTATGGCATTATGATTACACACGTAAGCGTTTTGCAAGGTATCCTTAAGGTATTAGTTGGAAGAGCAAGAAATAATAATAAATTACAAGAAGAATTAGCCCGCGAAAGAGCCTATATCATACAACAAAGTGAAGAAATAAAATCAAGAAGTGAAGAAATATTAGCACAACAAGACGAAATTGCTAAAAAAAATGCAGTGCTTCACGAACAAAACCAACTCATTACAAGCAGTATAGAGTATGCAAGACATATTCAAAGTTCACTTCTACCTGAAATGAGTGAATTTACAAAAAATCTACCTCATTCTTTTATTTTTTATCTTCCAAAAGATGTTGTTTCAGGCGATTATTATTGGTTTTATGAAGATAAGATTACCCATAGATTTTTAGTCGTATGTGCAGATTGCACAGGACACGGTGTACCAGGAGCAATGATGTCATTTTTAGGTACAACCTACCTCAAACAAATTGTAGAGTTTGAAGGCGTAAGGGATACAGATGAAATATTAGAAAGACTTAATAAAGAAATATTTTTAGCACTCAAACAAGGAAAAAGAGATACCAAAGATGGTATGGATTTGTGTATGGTTTGGATTGATAAACCTACCAAAACCATTGAATTTGCAGGAGCAAGAGGACAAATGTTTGTCATTCCGCCTAATGCTACCGAAGGTATTGCTTATCAAGGTGATAAAATTGCAATTGGAGGCGAAAGAGCAGAAAAATGCTTCACAAGACAGTTTTTTCAATACGAAGAAGGCACTTCTTTTTATATGTTTACTGATGGTTATCGAGACCAATTTAGTGGCACAACCAATCGTAAATTTATGGTGAGCAGACAAAGGGAGCTGTTATTGAGTATCAGAGATTTACCTTTTGAAGAACAACATAAAATAGTATCCAATACACATTTTGAGTGGAAAGGAAAGGAGCCTCAAACTGATGATGTACTAATGATTGGTTATCAATTATAATTCAAAAAAACTTTTAGAAAAATTTATCTTCTAAAAGTTTTTTTATTTTTACACTCTAAAACCCGCCACTAATACATCATCCATTTGCATTTCTTTGCCTTTCCAACTCAAAAAAGAATCTTCAAGAATACTTCTTTGATAAGTCATTGGTTCATTCGCAATTTTGAGTAATGTTTCTCTGAATTGTTTTTTGGTGTACTTTCTATTATTTTCGCCTCCAAACTGGTCTTGATAACCATCAGAATACATAAAAATCATCAATGGACTATCAGCAAAACTGAGTGTATATTTTGTATAATTTCTATCTTTATGCTCCTCTCCTTGCCAACCACCGACTGACAAATTATCTGCCTTACATTCAAAAATTTCTCCATTTTGGACATATAATAATGAATTTTTAGCTCCTGCATATTCGACCGTTTTATTAACCCTATCTATCACACAAACCATCATATCCATTCCATCTCTATTGCGTGTTTCTTTTTGTTGTAATGCTTCCATAATCCCCTGATTCATTTCTTTGATGATGAGTTCAGGAGAAGTTACACCCTTGTCTGCCACAATTTGATTTAATAACGAATCACCAATCATAGACATAAAAGCGCCTGGTACGCCATGTCCTGTGCAATCATTGACAGAAAAAATTATTTTTTCATTTTCATAGCTCACCAATTTTTGTATTGTTTCATCACCAATGGTTGTTTGCTCATAAATTGGTCTTTTTTCAGTTTGATAAAACCAATAAAAATCACCACTGACCACATCACGCGGTCTAAAATAAACAAAATTAGGCAAAACGACATCTATTTGTTTTTTAGAAGGAAGCATCGCAGCTTGGATACGTTGTGCGTACCTGATACTACTTTCTATATTATGATTTTTAAGTGCAATTTCTTTATTTCTCTTTTCAATTTCTTCGTTTTTGAGTGTGATTGCTTCATTTTTTATTTCGATGGCTTGGCTTTGTCTTATAATTTCTATATTTTTGGTTGATAACAAATGATTATCTCTTTTTTTGAGTTGATAAGAACGTAACAATACCAACGTCAATAAAATAACCAAACCTAAACCAATAGATACAGCACCAATCACCCAATCTTGTAATTGTCTTTTTTTATTTTCTAATAATAATTGATTTTGTGCTTTTTCTACTTCATAAGAAGTTTGTAAGTTTTGTATTCTTTTTTTATTTTTTTCATTGAATTGTGCTTCTTTGCTCATCAAATACAAAGATTGATATTCGAATGCTTTTTCATAATTTTTTTTGATAGTATAAATTTCAGAGAGTGTTTGACAAGACTCTTGCAACTCTTGTGATAAATTATGTCTTTCTGCCAATGATAAACTTTTTTGAGCAAAAAAGAAACTACTATCAATTTTTTCAGATTTAAGGTAAGTATTTGCCAAGTTATTATAAGTAGAAGTCAAATTAATTTCATTCTTACCTAATATATTGATTTTCATTGCTTTATAAAAATAAAATAAAGCCTTTTTATTATTATTTTTAGCATAATACACCAATCCAATATTATTAAAAGAAACTGCAATATCTTGTTGATGATTACGTTTTTCTCTGATTTGTAAAGATTTATCATAATAATCGAGTGCTAAATCTAATTTATCTTGACGATAAAAGATATCACCTAAATTATTAAAAGTGCTTGCTTGTCCTTCCTCATCTTTGAGTTTTTCATCAATTTTTAATACCTTTTCATAATATTTTTGGGCTTCTTCATATTTTTCTTCTCCTTGATAAACCACTCCAACATTATTTAACGTGTGTGCGATTCCTCTTTCATCTTTTATTTTTTCATATATTTTGAGTGCATTAAAAAAATATTCTAACGCTTGCGAAGCATTCCCTTGTAATTGATAAACTACGCCAATATTTTTAAACGATTCCGCTTCACCCTGATAATAATTATTTTTTTGGGCTAATTCTAAAGCAGTTTGGGCATATTTTCTTGCCTTTACGGGTTCGCTATTATCCAAAATTTCACATAAATGATTATAAAGTTCGACCTTTTCTTTGTCTGTATTTGTATTATTGATTTGATGTAATAATGTCGAAGTTTGAGATTCTAAAGCAACATTTTGGCTTTGTTTCTCACTTTGATTGTCTTGTGAAAATAATTTTTGAAAAGCAAATACAACTAAAATAAAAATGATATAATAAATATTTTTATACATAATAGTAAAAAAAACAATCCTGTTTCATTGATGAAAGATTTTTTTGATGATAACAAAATAACTTATTTTACTATAATACAAATTCACTACCAAAACAAAAAAAATCTTCTTTTTTTTAATAAGAAGATTTTTTTTATTTTATTGAATAACGATAAATCGATTAGTTTTTACAACAAGTACAAGGCACTTGTTTTCCTTCTAATTTTTTTACATACTTTTCCCACTCAGCATTTGTCAATTTAAGTTCATTTCTTTTGGTTTGTGCCTGCAAATCTTTACAAATTATATCCTGCATATCTTGTGCTTGTGTAGCCCAAACCCTAATCATATTATCTTTACAACCTGCTAATAATTTTTTTCCGTCAGGGCTAAAAGCAATAGACCAAACCCAATCTTGGTGATCATCTAACACAATAGGAATTTCATTCAAATTAGAAGAATTCCAAATACGTACAGTTCGGTCAAAACTTGCACTTGCTAATTGGTCACCTGATTTATTAAATGTTAAAGAGCTTATTCTTGCTCTATGTTCTTTTTGCTCCTCGTCCAGCGCACCTGAGTCTGATTCCCATATTTTTAACATTCCACTTTCTGCACCGCTTGCTAATTTAATACCATCAGTAGAATAAACAAGAGCAGTAATGGCACCATTTGGTAAATCTTTCCAAGCATTTATTTTTTGTCCTGCATTATTATAAATTTCTATCTCACCATTATTTTTACCAATAGCAAATTGATTTTTATTAGGATGTGCTGCTATCGCATTTACTTTTATATCTGCTAGTAACAATTCTTTTCCTTGTGGAGCGCCTGCTTTAGTATTCCAAATCAATAATTTTTTATTATTATCAACAGAAAGCAGTTCACCTGATGGTAAGTAAGCCAAAAACCAAATTTCTCTTGCTGCAATAGGTAATTCAAATTTTGGATTTCCTCCTTCAAATACCTGAATAAATGGATATTCTCCTGCACACGCCATTTGTGTTCCATCTTTACTAAATGCCAATGACCTGTTCAAAACTCCTTTGGTTGCTTTGATAGGTGCTGATGAAATGGTAGAAGATTCATAATAAGGAACATTACCAGTCGCCCAAGATAAAATCTTACCATCACTACCTGTTGAAATAATTTGATTTCCTAAAGGTATCAAACTTCTCACATTTGAACTATGTCCTATGAGTTGATTAAAATTTGGGTTTTGTTTTCCTTTCAATGTTTTGACAGCATAATACAAGCCTTGATAAATATCAGGGTCATTTGCTTTTCCACCATATTCTAAGTTTAATAAACTTGCTTGTTGTGCTACTAAACTCTGTAAATCTAAATCAGGTAATTTGGTAGATTTGATTGCCATTGTTTTTGCAACAGAAACCATTTGTAATTTTCTTACATTTTCTTGTGCCATCAATGCTTTTTGTTTTTCGATACCTGCTAATTTTGAATTAATATCGGCTACTTTTTGGTTGATGTCAGCAATTTCCATTTGTTTAAGAGCAATTTCTCTGTCATTTCTTGCACTTTTTTCAGCCCGCATTGCCGCAACTGCTGAAATATCAGCTGCTGCTTTTGCTTCGAGAGCTCTTTTACTTGCTTCAAGTGCTTCTTTTTCCTTATCAAGGGCGGCTTCCTTTGCTTTGTCTGCCTCTGTTGCACTTTTTTTTGCTTTTACTTTTTCACCTTCAGCGACTACGGTTGCAGCTTTTGCTTTTTTTGCCTCATCTGCTGCTGCAAGGGATGCTTTTTTAGCTTGTTCCCCCTGTTGCAAAGCAAATAATAAAAATAAAAGACAAATAACGACCGCAATAATAGAGGCAATCGAAATTTTTCTAGCATTTGCCAAACGTTTCTTCTGTAATTTTTCTTTATTTGCTTGTTGCAAATCATATTCTTTTTGACTCGAATCCAAAAAAGCCATTGCTCTTTCATAAGTAGGATTATGGCGCATTCCCCAAGCTTGAGAAGGTTTTTGTTCATCTCTCCATTTTTGAGCAATTTGTAAATCAGGTGGATTCCAAAGCTTTGATTTTGCTAAATGGTGTTCTTCTGCAGCATCAGCCAAACGTAAATATAATTTCACGCTTCCTGATTCATCATCTACCCACTTCGCCAGAGAAGTCCATATTCTCATCAAACTCTCATGAGAAATATCAATCAAAGTGTCTTCAGTCAATGGTGTATCAACTGAGGGCATCAAAAGTCCATTGCCTTCTTTTCTAAAATGATTGACAACATGTGCTACTTCATTAATAGGATAATCAGCAATCGCAGTAATTTGAGAGAGCAAAGCAGGTTTTCTTACGCCACTTCCTTCGCTTCCTTTTTCAGTAATTGTTTTAAATATTTTTTCGCAAATGATACGTTCTGTTTCGTTCAATTGACTATATACCTCGTTAGCATGTACAGACAAAGCCTTTTGCATACCACCCACTGCTTCATAATCCGCTGCACTAATAGGTTGTTCAGCACTAAATCTATTTTTTTTCCATTGTGTCCAAGTACGCATTAATGCATGTTGCATCACAGGTAGTTGGTCTACACTATCACCTGCATCAAACAAAATTTTATTAACCAGATTGTCATCAATCGTTGCACCCATCAAAGCAATTGGTTTTATGATTGCTTCTCTTTTTTCTTCCCTTGTCATTTGTGGAATTAAAAACTGACTTTCGTTCAATTTTTCAGTAAGATTTGGGTATTGTGCGCAACTTCCAATGAACTCAGAACGCATCGTTAAAATGACATAAATAGGCACTTCTGTTTGAGAAAAAGCCTCAATAAACATCTCTACGTATTGTTTTGCCTGTTCATTAGCGATATTATCTTCTTTAGCAAAAGTAAATATCTCCTCAAATTGGTCTAAATAAATTAAATGTTTTTTACCGCTAATTGCTTGTAAATTTTTTATTTCCTCTATCAATCTATTGGGCGTATAATCGCCAAATTCACTCATTTCTATTTTTCTATTCAAAATAGATTTCAGCAAATTACCTATTGGATTAATATCAGGACGTGCCACACATAATTCCCACATATCAGGATTTTCGTTGGCTAATGTATTCAAGAGACCACAATAAACAAAAGAGGATTTCCCAAGTCCTGAAGCACCAACAATACCTAAAAAACGATTTTTAAATAGTTTTTCTTTTGCTTCATTGATTTGTTTATCGCGCCCAAAATACAGATGACTTTCGTTTGTTTCAAACGACCTAAGTCCTACAAAAGGATTGGTTGCTGCCTTTGTAGTAGTTGAAGTTATATTTTGCATAAGTACACACGCTGTTTTTTACAAAATTTTTGAATTGAATAAATACTTATTCAGTGAATTAGATTCAAAATACTTGCTAATTTTTTACAAAGATATATAAAAAAATTTATTTATAATACTTAATTTACATTTTTTTTGAAATAAAAAATATTTTATATTTTATTGGTATTAAAAATTTTGTTTGAATCAATTTTATACTAAGGTTATCAAGATTGATACCTTTTTTTTAAATAATTTACCATTTTTTTTTCTTTAAAGCATTTCATTTTAAATATAATTTCACTTATATAATCGTAATCAATGAAAATTCATTGCTGCTTTAAAATAAGATAAAATTACTCAAGCCAAATAAAATGACTAATAATAAACTTGTCAAAGCCAGTTGTTTGAGATAAGGGTCTAAATCTTTGTTGATTTTTGTGCGTAAAACGACTGAAATATTTTTATAAATCAAAGGAAGAATTAACAAAAAAAGCCATTGTGACCATTGCTGATATACAAAAAACACATACAAAACCATACACAAAACACTCATTATCAACAAAAAAATATGATAAATATTAGCATTTTCTCGTCCAAGACGAGTTGGAATTGTTTTTTTTCCTGCCAATATATCTGTATTAATATCACGCATATTATTGAGGTTTAATACACCTGTTGCCAAAAAACCACAAGCAGACGCAGGTAAAAGTATTTTCAAATCAATAGATTGAGTGTGTAAATAATAAGTACCACCCACACCTACAATACCAAAAAATAAAAATACAGCAATATCACCCAAACCCATATAACCATAAGGACGTTTTCCAACTGTATAAGTAATAGCAGCAATAATGCACAACAAACCCAAACCCAAAAAAAACCAAAAAATTTCCCACGTTTTGACTGCTATCAACAACAAAGATAATCCTGAAAAAAAAGATAAAAAAGAAAAAATAATAATGGCATTTTTCATCTGTAAAAGTTTTATTTTACCTGAAATAACCATTCTTGCCTCACCTTCTCTTTTGTCTGTATCTGCACCATTTACAAAATCACCGTAATCGTTGGCTAAATTGGATAAAATTTGTAAGAAAATTGTTGTTAAAATTGCTAAAAGAAAAATATTTATATCCAATTTTTGTTGTGATTGTGCCAAAAAACTACCCATCAAAATACTTGATAAGGACAAAGGCAAAGTGCGTAATCTAAAAGCAGCTAACCAAATAGAAATAGATGTCATCGCAATATTAAAAAAAATTATTATAAAAATGATTGTAAAATAGCTTTTTCAGGAAATTTTGCTTCGTATTGCAAGTTCCATTCTTTTTTTTGTTGAGGCAATAAAGTCATTTTCCAACGAATTTTATTTTGTTTTCTCTCACCGTTATTACTCATATTTTTGAGTTCGATAGATAAATCTTTGTGCGAAGAAGTAGGTATCAATTCCTCAAAAACAACCTCTAATGTATCATTTCTTATACTTTGCACTTCAAAATCTATTTGCCAAATTTTATTTTTAGAGGAGTTTGTAATGATTTTTTTATCAATTTTCGTATTGACTTGTGCCACATTTTCTAAAGGCAAAATAATTTCATTTTCTTGGTTCCAACTAATATTTTTTGGTTTTTGGTCTAAGTAATTCATTTCATTTTTACCTTTTGGAAAGTCGTCATCTGTCCAATTTTTCAAGATTGCTACTTGATAAATTTGCAAATTAGCACTAAGCCATCCCATCATTTTTTTCTCAAATGGAAATTTTTTTTCATTCCAAAGCAAAGTAAATGCTTCACCCGTTGGAATATCTAAATCATCTTTAAAAGTTTTTTGGACAATATTTTCTTTTATTTTTTTGGTTTGTTTTGATTTTTCTTTTGCTATTGTATCTTTTTTATTGCTCAAAGTATCAAAATACAACTCCATATTTTCTGCAACAGGTGGAAAATTTTGTAGATTATCTTCCTTTTCTTGATAACGATTTGCCAAAGAAACTTTTATTTTTTTCCAATCAAAACCTGTATTTTGAGTAATAATACAATTTTGTTTGAGGGTAATCAATGAATCTTTTTCTGCCAACGAAAATTTTTGAATTGGTTGCCAGAAAGCCGCATTTGTAATGTATTTGATAGACAAAGGAAGTGCAATTTTTTTGTTTACACGCACATGCAACAATAATTGAGGCATTTTTTGTGTAGGTGTCTGATTTATTTTTATTATTTTTTTTTCAAAAATAATTATTTTTTCTTCTGCTAATTTTATTTTTTTCTGCCAATTTTTACTTTCTTTTTGTGTATCAGCATAATATTGCCTTAAAAATTTACTTACTTCTTTAAGTTTATCAGCACTCAAAGCCTCTTGATTATTAGACAAAGGCTTGTTACTAAAAATAACTTCTTGTGTTTTGTTGATTGCTTCTGCTTCTATTTTATATTGAAGCAAAGAATCTTTGATAATTAAAATACTATCTTGGTATAGTTTGTATTCTTTTTCTTGTGCAGGATTAACTGACAAAAAGTTTCTACATTCTTTTTTGATAATTTTGATGTTTTCAGAGTTTTCGATGCTAATTTGGTTAGTATCAATATTTTCTGCTACTTCTCCAAAGTGCAGAATAGTATCACCAACATTTAGTTTTACATCTATTTCGTGCTTCATCAACGTATTTTTGAGGAATATTTCTACTGATTTTAATGGCAATGGAATAATTTTGGAAGCATCTTTATCGCTTTCAGCCAGTACATTTCTCCATAAAAATATTCCCACAAGGAATACAAAAATAACAATAAACAATATTTTTACTTTCATTATAATTTTATTTGATAGCAATTCAAAAGAATGATTTTCAATGCTTTAATTTTATAATACTTCTTCCAAATGTTTTTTCCAATCTTCCAACACATCTTTTTTTAATACTCTTGGAAATTTATTTTGCCCACCCATTTTTCCTTTTTTCGCCATCCAACTATAAAAAACATCAGGGGAAAGGATTTTGATATAAATATCTTTGAGTGCTGCTGTTCTTTCTGTTTTATAATCAGCATTTAGTTCGCCTAAAACTTCATCTAAACGAGTTTTTAATTTTTCATCGTCTAATTTATCATTGGTGCCAATGTACCATTGATGGGCAAACAATCCGTCAGGATGTGGCACGCCTGAAACACAAAATTCTCTGACTGAAATATTAAGTTCATCAGCTACTTTTTCAACTGCCATATCCATATTATCAACAGAAAGATGCTCTCCACAAAGGCTCAAAAAATGCTTTGTTCTTCCTGTAATAATGATTTCATATAGTTTTTTGTTTGTAAACTGAATTGTATCACCAATCAAGTATCGCCACGCACCCGCACACGTATTAATGAGAATAGCATAAGTTACGCCTTCTTCTACCTCATCAATTAAATAAGTAACAGGATTACCAATAATTTCACCATTGTTATCAAAATTTTTATCATTAAAAAGAATAAACTCAAAGAAAATACCCACATTCAACACCAAACCCATGTTATGATTGGGTAATTTTTGAAAAGCCAAAAAACCCTCTGATGCCAAATAGGTTTCAATATAAGTAATTGGATGTCCTAATAATTTTGCAAAACTACGTTTATAAGGCTCAAATGCCACACCTCCATAAGCAAAAGCAGCCAAACTTGGCCATACCTCATGAATATTTTTTACATTATATCTTTCAATTATTTTTTCCATCAATAATTGTAACCAAGCTGGATTACCTGCAATATAGCCAATGTTCCAATTTTTTGCATTTTCAGTGATAATTTCTAATTTTTTTGTCCAATCTTTTTCTGCTGAAATTTTAGCACCCGGTTTATAATAATGTTGAAACCAAGACGGAATTTTTCCTGCATTAATTCCGCTCAAATCACCTTCATAATGTGAGGCTTTTCGTTGCAAATCTGTGCTTCCTGTAAGCATCAAAATCCCTTTCGAAAAAGCATTGGTAGGTATTTCTTTAAAACTTGGCACTGACAAAAACTGCAATAAACTTGTTCTACGCATGGCTTGCATCATTGCCTTAGTTACAGGAATATATTTGGTAGGACCTCCTGAGGTGCCAGAGCTCAAGGCATAATGTCCTACTTTTCCTTTCCAACAGATGTCACTTTCTCCGTTTTGGTGGTCACGATACCACCACTCTTGATAGATTTTGGTATAATCAAAAATAGGAATTATTTGTGTAAATTCTTTATAAAATTCACGGTCAGTTTTATCTCCTTTTTTAATAGATTTAATTAGTTTATCGAATTGATAATGTTTACCAAAAGCAGTATTTTTGGCTTGTATTAATAATTTTAATAGCTGTCTTTTTTGTAATAAAAAAGGTGGTTTATTATCTCTTTCTAATAAGAATTTGAATTTATTACCTTGCTTTACTAAACTTTCTAATAATGACATAACTTTTAAAAAGGTTATATATAAATTGTTTGTAAAAAATAATTTTTGTATTGAATTGCAAATATAAAAAAAAAAAATCTAAAAAATAAGTTTTTTTTAGATTTTTTTTCTTGTTTTTTTTTATTTTTATTGTTTTTTTCATCTGTACAAAAAAAGAGGCAACACACATTTAAAAGCATCTCAAAAAAACTTATTTAATAAAAACCTTTAAAAGAAAATATTTTAAGGCTTTTCTGATGTATATTTACAAATATCAAGTTTTATTTATAGTTTGGGTATATTATTGAAGTGTATAAATTATTATAAGTTTTTTCTAATTCTCTAAATATTTTTCACAGAAAAACATATCAACAAGTTTTAAACCATTATTTGAAGTATAAAACTACCTAAATTCATTGATAAAACAAAAATATCAAAAAAAACAATAAAAATATTTGGTAATGTAATTTTTATTATTTTACTTTGCATACCAAATAGTCGGTATTTTATATGAAAGACACAAGAGAATATATTGTAAAGGTTGCTTTAAAACTTTTTTTACTCAAAAGTTTTAAAGAAGTTACAATGCAAGAAATCGTACAAGAAACTAAACTCTCAAAAGGGGCTTTTTATCATTATTTCAAAAGTAAAGAAGAGGTTTTTTTGGAAGTAGTAGAGGCTTTTTATTTATCTGATGAAATTAATGGCGAAAAACTCAACGATTATACCTCGCTCAAAGATTTTTATTGTGCATATATTGTCCATTTGCAAAAATTTATTGAATATATCAAAGAAGTAGTAGAAATAGATATTGATAATGCTACTTATAATGTCAATTATTTTGTGATGGTTTTTGATGCGGTGAGGCGTTTCCCTGATTTTAAACAAAAAATGATGGAAAGTCAACAAAAAGACATTGAAACTTGGAAAAATATCGTTGAAATTGCAAAAAAAAATAATGAAATATCTACCAAAATGCCTTCTGAATATGTTGCACGCATTTTTTTGCAAACGGTTGATGCTACTTTTATGAATGCTATCACAGGCAATAAATTTGCAGATGCACTCAAAGATATTCAAGCATTATGGGATTCTTTTTTTGAAGAACTAAAATCTTAAAATAATAAAGTAGTTATTTAAAACAATCATTACATACACTCAACTTTTTAAGTGTAAGAAAATTTGTAAAAAATAAAAAACCGAACAGTCGGTTTTATTTATAATCTTGTTAAAAATACATAAAAATAATAAAAATTTAATCTCTAACTCGTAATTCTTATGTTAAAATATTGGAAAATAATCCTTATTTTTTTGGTTGTAGGCGTGCTTTTTTATGCAATAGGTGCAACACTTAACAACAATCTTGCAACACAAAAAGCACAGGCACAACAAGCAAAAATTTCGCCTAAAACTGCTTTTCAAACGCTTAAACTTGTAAAAACAAGTACAAACACGCCTTTGCATTTGGTTGGTGTTTTGAAGGCTTATGAAACTTTAGAGTTTTTATCGGATACTGATGGAAAAATTACAGATGTTTTTTTTGACCTTAATCAGTCAATTATTGCAGGGCAAATATTGGCAAAAACAGACACAAAACTCAAAGAAATTCAGACAAATATTACGGAATTATATCATAAAAAGGCAAAAAAGGATTTTGAAAGATTAGAAGCATTGCACAAAAATAATAATCTTTCTACTGCTGATTTAGAAAATGCAAAATTCCAAGTAGAAACTTCTGCCCAAAATTTGTCACTCAACCAACAAATTTTGGAATATGCTACCCTCAAAAGCCCAATGAATGGCATTATTACCCAAAAAATGATTGCAAAAGGAAAAGTTTTGCAAGTTGGAAGTCCTATTGCGGTCATTGCAGATATTTCGCAACTCCGTTTGTGGATAAATGTAGCACCACAAGACCTCCCAAAAATCAAGATTGGTACGTTAATTCCCGTAAAAATTCCGTCCCAAAATATTGAAAATATCAATGGCATAGTGAAATCTATCAGCGTACAAAGCAATGAAGCAGGCAGTTTTCCAATTGAAATTCTTATTCAAAATACAAATAATTTGCGTGCAGGGATATACGCAGAAGCAATTTTTTCAGAAAATATTACACGCAAAACGCTACTTATTCCACGTATTGCATTGGTAAATGAAAGCGTTTTTGTCTTGGAAAATGACAAAGCAATCAACAAAAAAATTACTTTGGGCAAAACCTACAATGACCTTGTTGAAGTAATTTCAGGCTTGGAAGAGGGCGAAAATCTTATCATCAAAGGACAAAATGTAATCAATGATAAGTTATAAATTGTGCTATTAGAATTAATATTTTTAATTTAAAACAAAAAATTTGTAATTATATGAGTTTAACTGAAATTTCCATCAAAAGACCAATTCTAATTATTGTATTTTTTATTGTGGTAGCATTATTGGGTATTTTTGCGGTAAAGCAATTAAAATATGAACTTTTGCCCAAAATAAACGCACCAATTATTACTATTTCAGCCATTTATACAGGTGCTTCTCCTGCTGAAATTGAAAATACTTTGACCAAAAAAATAGAAGATGCCATCGCAGGCGTGAGCAAGGTAAAACGTATTTCTTCACGTTCAAATGAAGGTTATGCAGTGATTACGATTGAATTTGTGCAGGATACGGATTTGGATAAATCTATGCAAGAAGTGCAAAGATACATCAATCAAATTTTGCCCGACTTGCCAAAAGATGCCAAAACACCTGTAATTGACAAATATTCTTTGGCTGATTTGCCTATTTTACGCATTGCAAGTACCGCAAAAATGAATGAAAATGACTTTTTTGAATTGCTAAAAAACCAAATTAAACCACAATTATCACAAATAAAAGGCGTGGGGCGTATTCAACTTATAGGCGGACAAGAAAAAGAATTGAAGATTTTTTTAGATGAAAATAAATTAAAACAATATAAAATATCAATTTTGAGTGTAATGCAAGCACTTCAAAAGGCAAATGTAGAAATTCCTATTGGCGATATAAAAGATAAAGATGCTCAATTTGGTCTGCGTTTGCGTGGGAAATTTGGAGAAATAAGTGCCTTAGAAAATTTGGATATTTTGAAAATGAATGACGAAAGTAAAATCAAACTCAAAGATATTGCCCAAATAATATTTGGAAATAAAGAAATTACAACCCTCACACGCCTTAACCAAAAAAATGCGATAGGCATTGTAATACAAAAACAATCTGATGCAAATGCAGTAGAAGTTTCTGAAAAAGTACATTTGGCATTGCATAATTTAGAAAGTGAATATAAAAACGAAAACTTACATTTTGAGGTTGCATCTGACTCGTCTGAATTTACATTAAAAGCAATCGAAACCGTTTTTCACGATTTATTAATTGCGATTGTGTTGGTGGCTTTGGTAATGTTGGTGTTTTTACATTCTTTGCGTAATGCGGTTATTGTGGTGATTGCAATTCCTGCGTCTTTGATTTTTTCTTTCTTAGGAATGTTTATAATGGGTTTTAGCCTCAATTTGATGACGCTCTTGGCAATGAGTTTGGTCATTGGTATTTTGGTTGATGATAGTATTGTCGTATTAGAAAATATTTATAGACACTTGGAAATGGGCAAAGACAAAGTAAAAGCCTCCTTAGAAGGTCGCAACGAAATTGCATTTTCTGCTCTTTCTATTACATTGGTTGATGTGGTTGTTTTTTTACCTTTGGCATTTGTTCCTGGGATTACAGGCGGACTTGTGAAAGAATTTGCATTGGTAATTGTGGTTTCTACTTTGGCAAGTTTGTTGGTTTGTTTTACCCTTACGCCTATGCTTGCTTCTCGTTTTGCAAAATTAGAACATTTATCAAACAAAACTTTATTTGGTTTTATCATTTTACGCATTGAAAAACAAATTCAAAATCTTACATTGGCGTATGTATATTTACTCAAAAAATCCTTAAAATATCGCTTTATTGTCTATATTTTGGCTTTTGGTTCTTTGATTGCCTCTTTTGAATTGGTTTCACGTGGTTACATTGGCGGTGAGTTTGTACCTGCAACTGATAAAGGCGAGATTTCAGTAACCGTAGAAATGCCCGCAGGTACAAAATTGCAAGAAACCAACGAAGTTTCTGCATTTTTGGAGCAAAAAATTGCAAAATTACCCGAAGTAAAACGCATTTTTAATACGATTGGACTTGCAAATGACCCTATTTTTGGAGAATTGACGACAAGCAATGTAATGGAATTTTCAATTTTATTAACTGATAAAGAAAAAAGAACAAAAAGTATTCTTCAAGTATCACAACAAATCAAAAACTTGTGTTTGCAAGAAGCAGGGCTAAAAGTAAAAGTTTCGCCTATTGGTTTGATTGGGGCAGAAGCAACACCTATTCAAATACTTATCAATGGAACAGACCGCCAAAAAATGTTGGAATATGCCAAAAAACTAAAAAAATATACCCAAAACATACAAGGGACTGATGATGTTATACTTTCTGTAACTTCGGGCAAACCTGAATTGGATATTGAGATTAACCGTGAACGTTTGGCAACGCTTGGCTTACAATTAGAGGAGGTAATGATGGCACTCAGGGTGGCGATGACGGGTTTTGAGGATTTGAAATTCAAAGATAAAAATACAGAAATTGGAGTACGTGTCCAACTCCAAAAAATTGACAGAGAAAATACACAAAACCTCGAAAATCTTAGTTTTCTCAATGCAAAGGGCGAAATAATTTACCTCAAACAAATTGCAAAAATCACACGCACAAGTGCAGAAACCGCATTGGAACGCAGAAATAAAAATGCTTCTGTCATTTTGTTTTCAAAAGCCATCGGAAAATCGGTAAATGAAATTGGGCAAGAAATCAAAAATTTTGTGGACAAAAATCCTCCCGCACAAGGCATAAAAATCAGTTATGAAGGCGATTTGGAACTTGCTGACGACTCTTTTTTGTACTTAGGTTTGGCAATTTTGGCAGGCATTGTTTTTATTTATTTGATAATGGTTGCCCTTTACAACTCGTTTTTATATCCTTTTGTTGTCCTTTTTTCCATTCCTGTTGCACTTACAGGGGCTTTGTTGGCATTGGCATTGATGATGAAAACTTTGAATGTTTTTTCTATTTTTGGTATGATAATGATGCTTGGTTTGGTGGCAAAAAATGCAATTTTGATTGTGGATAAAACCAACGAACTCAAAAATGAAGGGCGAAATGTGTTGTATGCACTTCTCAATGCAGGTACTACACGCCTAAGACCTATTTTGATGACAACTTTGGCGATGGTAATTGGAATGTTGCCACTTGCACTGCAAAAAGGCTCAGGAGGAGAATATAATTCTGCTTTGGCGTGGGTTTTGATAGGCGGACTAACGAGTTCTATGATTTTTACCGTATTTTTAGTGCCTGCTATTTATTTAGAATTGGAGAAAATAATGGCTTTTTTCGCAAATATTTCTTTTTTTAAACAAAAAAATAAAGAGGAAAGAAATAAAAATCAAGAAAATAAAACCAAAGAAAATAAAAAGCAAGAAATAAAAATAACTGAAAAAATAATTATTACAACTTTTATTTTGTTTCTTATAAATGTAAATGCTTTTTCCCAAATAAAACTTGCTTTAAAAGATGTTTCTCAAAAAGTACTATTGGAAAATGCAGAAATAAAAATTGCCCAACAAGAAGTATTACGCACCAAAATTACCCAACAAGAAGCGTGGGGAAATTATCTCCCAACATTCAATTTTTCGGGAAGTTTCAATCATAATATTAAGCCTTTGGTGTTCTTTTTACCTGCTAATACATTTGACCCAAATGCAGATGCAGGCACATTTAACGCCATTCCTGCGTCTGCCAAAAATGCGTATCAAGCAGGTTTTAACCTTAGCGTACCGCTTTTACAGTTTGAGAATAAACCACTTTTGGCATTGGCAAAAAATCATCACAAAATTGCGTCCCTCAATGTAAGTGCAAAAGCACAACAAAAAACCGCAGAAGTGCAAAAGTTCTATTATCAAGCCCTTTTTGCTTTGGCACAAGTGCATTTTATAGAAGAAAATATCGCAAGACAACAAAAAAATCTTGCAGAAATACGCCAAAAATTACATCAAGGTTTGGCAATTAATTTGGATACTTTAAATGTATTTGTGCAAAGCGAAAACCTAAAACCACAACGCCTAAAAGCCAAAAATGCGTACAAATTGGCAGAAAATAACCTAAAATTACAGTTAAATATCCCCAAAGAAGAACAAATTTTGCTGGTAGATTCTTTGGTTTTTGGGGAAATGATAAAAAATCCAATTTTGAAAAAAGAAAATACTGATTTTTCCAAAATAAACCCTGAAAAACGTCCTGATTTAATCCAAATACAAGCCCAAAAACAAAGTATTCTCTTTGGAAAACAGGCAGAAAAAGGCAGATTAATGCCTAATTTACAAGCAACAGGACAATTTTCAGCACTTACACAGAGCGAAAATTTTAATTTTGGAAAATATCATTGGGTCAATACTGCAATGCTTGGTTTGCAGTTAAATATTCCACTTTTTAATGGATTTAAAGTGAAAAATCGTCTTGCACAAATGGATATTCAAGCCACACAAACGCAAATGCAATATGATTATGCCCTCGCACAAAGCCAATTAGAAGCAGAAACCTATCAAACCCAAATGCAAGAAGTGATAATGCAGATAAAAACGCAAAATTATGTGGTAGAATCTGCACAAAAATCTTATAATCTTACATTAGACCGTTGGAAACAAGGTTTATTAAAGCAAAATGAGTTATATGATGCAGAACTCGCTTTGCAACAAGCAAAATTTAATCGTTTGGAACTTGTTTATCAGTATTTTATTTTGCAAATAGACGTTAAAAGGATTTTTGGAGATGGATTTTAGTATGAAATTTTGAAAAAATAAACATAAAACAAATCAAAAATCAAAAAAATGAAAAAAATAGGTTATTTTCTGTTCATACTTTCTATTTTACTGATGGTATTGCCTTTTGGCGTGCCATTCTTCCCTATTTCTTTGTGGCTAAAAGGCATTTTAGTAGTCGTTTTTTTGGTTTTGGGTGAAGTGTTTTTTTGGGTAAGCATTGTTATTTTAGGAAAAGAATTTTTACAAAACTTTAAAATAATAAAGCAGAAATTTTTGCAGTTTTTCGTTAAAAAAAATAGAAATGACACAATTTAAGAGCATATAATTGTGAAAAAACTCGCCTTATTTTTATCTTTTTTCTTTTATTCTCCTTTCATTTTTCTATTGTTTTTGCTCAAAAAAAAAGCCTTATCACTTAGAATTGGTTAATTTAGTATAGAATATTGTTTTACTTTTAATAGAAATTTTATTTTCTATTTCGAAAGTAATTTGTATAATATTCCTACAAGTACCGTTCTTACTTCTAACAATTTATCATATTATAGTTTTTCGCTTGGCACAAAATTACCTTTGTTTTGAACTTAAAAAAATGCTAAAAAAACTAAAAAAATCCATACAAAACGACTAAAAAATATGTTTTGTGTGGATTTTTTTCCTCAATACGCGTTGTTTACATCAGTTTTATCCGCATTTTATGATGTTAGAATGCGGATAACGCAGATTTTCAAGCGTAGATTTTATTTTTTGGCATAATTATAAAGTATTTTTTTTTGCATATATTTTATAAATAAGGCACTAAAGCCTGATTTTTTGAAGTATATCTTAATTTTTTTAAGGCTTTTTCTTTGATTTGTCTTACTCTTTCACGTGTCAAATCAAATTTATCTGCAATTTCTTCTAAACTCAAAGGATACTTATCTTCCAACCCAAAGAAATGAATCAAAATATTGGCTTCGCGCTCAGGTAATAAAGTCAAGGTACGTTGAATCTCTTTTTTTAAAGAATCAGTAATTAAATTAGCATCAGGATTCATAACATCAGCATTTTCTAAAATATCCAACAAATTCCCTTCTTCTCCTTGGCTAAATGGTGCATCAACCGAAATGTATTTGCCTGATACTTTAAGTGTAGTTACTATATCAGTTTGGTCTATGTCCAGAATTTCAGATAATTCCTCTGCTGTTGGCTCCCTTTCAAATTTTTGTTCCAACTCAGATACTGTTTTATTAATTCTATTCAAAGAGCCTACTCTATTCAAAGGCAAACGGACAATCCTAGCTTGTTCTGCTAATGACTGCAAAATAGATTGACGTATCCACCATACTGCATAAGAAATGAATTTAAAACCACGTGTTTCATCAAAACGCTGTGCGGCTTTAATCAATCCCAAATTCCCTTCATTGATAAGGTCACCCAATGATAGTCCTTGATTTTGATATTGTTTTGCTACTGATACTACAAATCTAAGATTTGCTTTGGTGAGTTTATCTAAGGCACGACTATCACCCTCTCTAATTTTTCTTGCTAAAATCACTTCCTCTTCTGGTCTTAATAATTCCACCTTACCAATTTCCTGTAGATACTTATCTAAAGATTGGCTTTCTCGGTTGGTGATTTGTTTGCTAATTTTTAGTTGTCGCATTGATTTTTGTTACTTTTTTAATTTGAGGTAGAAAATTGATAATTTTTTTTACGTTGTACTTTTCTTCATTATACGAAAAAAAATTAAAAATGATATATTTTTTACGAAAAATATTACATCATTTTTAATTTTATTATATGATTACCAACTAACAATGCGTATTTTTTTATTTTATTGTCAAATAATATTTGTTTTTAAGTGAAAAAAACAATATAAAATACATAGTTTGATTAGAAAAAGCAAATCAAGCAAAAATAAGTTAAAAAAAACTTACATCAAAGGTAGTGTAAAGTAAAATTGGCTTCCTTCTCCTTCTTTGCTTTCTACCCAAATTTTTCCACTATTTTTTTCTATAAAATCTTTACAAAGTGTCAATCCTAAACCTGTTCCTTTTTCCCCTGCTGTGCCTTTGAGCGTAAAACCTTTGTTGGCAAATAGCCTTTCTATATTTTTAGCAGAAATACCCACTCCAGTATCTGCCACACATACGCAAACGTTGCCATCTTTTTCAGTTGTTGAAATAATAATTTTTTGTTCTATTTTGCAGAATTTAATAGCATTATTCACCAAGTTTCTTACCACCAAATCTATCATATTTCTATCAGCGAATACAAAAGTAGATTCCTTTAATGTTGAATAAAGTTGAATTTTTTTAGTCTGAGCCGATTTTTGAAAGAGTTTTATATTATCTTCAATAATTTGTTGTATATCAAAATTTTGTTTATCAATATTTTGTCCTTGCATTTGACTTTTTGCCCAAATCAATAAATTTTGTAACAAATCAGCACTTACATTAATGGTTTTTGTCAAATCAGGAATCAAAGTCATAAATTCATCTGCCTCTATCAGACCTGAATCCAAAATACCAAGTACACTTTGGACTTGTGCCAATGGTGCGCGTAAATCATGGGAAATAATAGAAAAAAGTTGGTCTTTAAAGAGTCCCATTTCTTTTAGGTTTTCGGCTTGTGCGGCTAATTCTTCATTTTGCAGGTCAATTTCTACATTTTTTTGCTTTAATTCGTCATTGAGTTGCTGTTTTGTTACCCAGTTTTTATAAAAAACATACACCAAAACAGACAAAAATAACACTACCAACAAAATTGTATAAATAATCCATTGCTGGTTTTGTAATTTAGTTTGATATTGTGCGTCTTTTACTTTTTGCTCTGATATTAATAATTTTTCTTTTTGTTGGTATTCAAATTTAGCCGCATAAGAAGCATTGTTTCTTTCTATGTCATCGTTATAAACGCTATCTTTATAAGAATAATGCAAATCTTGGTACTTGATAGCATTGGTATAATCTTTTTTTATTGAATAAATTTTTTGATAGAGTTGATAGATATGTACTTTTTGTCTTTTATTACCTCTTTTATTGATAAATTTTTCGGATAGTTGTACATAATGAAAAGCACTATCTAAATTGATAGTCATAAAAATAGTTGCTATTGTTTGGTAGTGCTCATCAATAAACGGCTGGTTAGGGGTATTTTTTATCACTTTTATTGCTTTACGCATATAACTGAGCGCCTCATCTTGTCTATTGAGTTTATTATAGATGACTGCAACATCTTTCATACTATTGGCAATATTTTTAATTTCTTTGGCTTTTTTACGGGCTTGTACTGCTTTTTTCGCATATTCTAATGCTTTTTCATATTGTTTCCACTGAACATATACCCAAGAAAGATGTGTATTAGCATAACCCAAACCTTCATAATTGTTGATTTTAGTAAATATTTTTAGTCCTTTTTCAAAGTATTCTGCCGCTTCTTTGTATTTTTTTTGATAAAAATTACTCACTCCAAAATTATCATAACAAAATGCAACCCCTTCTTCATAATCAATATCTTGTGATAAAAGTAATGCTTTTTGATTCCACTCTAACGTTTCGTGATGATGTACATAATGCAAATAAATAACAGCAATTGTTCTGATGACATCTGCTTCAATCTTTCTATTAGCAAATTTTTCAGCTAATTTTAGGGCTTGATGTGCATAATCTAAAGAATTTTTGAGGTCTATATTTCTGTATGCCCAAGCAATTTTTTTTAGTATTTCTGCTTTTTGCTCGTCATATTTTGCTTTGGTCAATGCAATTTTTAGTGAATCAATATTTTGCGCTCTTACAAAAGAAAAACTCAATAGAAAATAAAAAAATAAAATAAAATAAAATTTTAGCATCAGTTATAAATATAGTTTTTATTGTTATTATTGCATTTTACGAACTAAAAAATACAGAAAACATAGAAAAATATATAAACCTACTTTTTTGATAGAGTAGATTTATATATTTAAAAAATAACTAAAAAAATTTTATATAAACAACTAAAAAATTGAAAAAATTAGTTTAACTAATTACTCAAATATTTTAATCTAATCACTTCTTGTTGAGTTAAAAAACGCCAATGCCCTCGTGGTAAGTCTTTTTTAGTCAAACCTGCATACAAAGTACGATCTAATTTCTCAACTTCATAACCCAAAGATTCAAAAATACGCCTTACGATTCTATTCTTACCAATGTGTAATGCAATACCTATTTCTAAGCCAGCATCATCTAAAACCATTATTTCATCGACATTAGCCTTACCATCTTCTAATTCAACACCTGCCGCTACTTTTTCTAAATCTTCAATAGTAATTGGTTTGTCCAAAACAACATGATAAGTTTTACGAATCTCAAAAGAAGGATGCGACATTTGTTGTGTCAAATCTCCATCATTTGTTAATAAAATCAAACCTGTTGTATTTCTATCCAAACGCCCAATTGGATAAATTCTCTCAGGACAAGCATTTTGTACCAAATCCATTACAGTATTTCTTTCATCAGGGTCTTCTGTAGTTGTGATAAAATTTTTCGGTTTATTCAACAATAAATATACAAATTTTTCCAAAGAAATCACTTTTCCATTGTGTTCAACATTGTCTTTTTTATTGATTTTATGTCCTAATTCGGTAATAATTTGTCCATTTACTTTTATTTTTCCGTTGATAATCAATTCATCTGCTTCTCTACGCGAACATACACCTGCTTTGGCAATATAACGATTCAAACGAATTTCGTCACTTTCATTTCCAATTTTATCTTCTCTGTCTGACTTATGTTTTCTCGCTCTAAAATTTGTTTTTTGATGCTCAAAGTCATAATTAGGACGCTTTTCACGTTGTTGAAAATTCTCTTTTTGATTGTCTTTTATAAAACGGTTTGCTTTAAAACCTTCATTATTAGAAGAGTAATTTTTTTTCTCACGATAAGCACCTCCACGAGATTTATAATCTTCTTTTTTATCTACAAAACCACCTGTTTCTTTATCAAAAGTACGTGGTTTGAATTCTTTATCCCAAGATTTTTTTTCGTAACTTCCACCTTCAGTACGAGGTTTGTACTCTCTTTTTTCTCCAAAAGATTTTCTATCTCCAAAAGATTTTTTTTCGTAACTTC
>RDZP01000196.1 GCA_004294005.1 Cytophagia bacterium | reverse complement strand
AAACACATATAATCTTTTCCTATAGTATTATCCATTCTTACAAAATGCTTTTCGCTTGGCAAAGCAATACTATTTCCTTTATAATTGAGTGCAGGACTTGTATTTTCATTGAAAGGAAAAATAACATTTACTTTTTGTGTTGCCAAATCTGACCCTAAGGCATAAACGAAAGCAGGTTGTTCGTTAGTGATATACATTCTAAATCTTGTACCCGAAAAATAAGGTTGTTTTGTTTGATATACACCTACATTTCCAACTTTTTTTACAAAGTTAGCACTCATTTCTGCATTATTTGATGTTTCTAATTTAAAACTTCCTGCTAAATCATTGACATTGTTAGGTAAATTAGTCGGAACTTCAATGGCTTCAATAGCACAATGCATAAAATCAATAAAAGTATCATAAGACACCCAAATAAAACCTTCATTTCCCCATTTATTGCCCCAACTATTCATTATTTCAAAGGCACCACCATATTTATTATCGTCATAACCCACAACACATATACCATGCCCAGATGTGGCTGATTTAGGTAATTCAGTAGGTTGCCAGACACCTTTTGGACTATTAAATGAAGGTACACAGAACATTCCACTCATAATAGGATTTCCTTCTGCCAATGCTTTTTTAACCACGTTTAGTTTGAATGATTTTGTTTCATCCCTTGAAAAAAGTGTAGCAAATCCTTTTATTTTATATTTTAATGCTTTTTCATAGATAGATTCGTCAGGTTTTTGTTGTGGACATTCATCTAAGTAATCAGTTAATTTTGGAACACCTTTATTTTGTAATGTTGTGAAAGCATCAATAATATTCGAACCACCTCGACAATTATTGTCGTTTTTGCTTTTGATATGTAAATAAATAAAATGTGGTGCAAATCCTTCTTTAGCAATCTCAACAGGATCAGTCATTCCCTTTGCTTTTGCTTCTAAAATCGTTCTAATTCCCCAAACAATTGACCAAGGTACACAAGTTCCATAAGGTCCTTGACTTCGAGGTGTAGGACAATACATCTTTACAGACGCAGAAGCGGGTAGAACTGAATAATCTCTGCTCAAAAGGACGGCTTTTTTAGGAATTTTATCATATTCTTCATGATCAATATTGAGTCCTTTACCATATTCTTGAGCATAAGAGTAAGCACTAAAAAATAAAACACAGACAAAAGTAAGAATAAAATGTTTTTTTTTCATAGTTAAAATAAAATTGTAAAAATATGAATAAATATCTAATCGGACGATTTTAAAGTATAGTTGTATATTTGCAAAAAAGCACACATCTAACACAGGTTTTAAGAATTTAAACTGATTTTAGTGTTTTTTATCAATTTGCTGCCTTTCATTTTAAAAAATCTCTTATTGATGTTCCAGTTCTAAAATCATTGCCACCACTTTTTGTTGATTACTTTTAGCAGAAAAAGAAATTTTTGAATTTTGAAAATTTGTATTTTTTACTAAATCATTACCCAAAACAGCGTTTACTTTTTGTGCAAAATCGCCTTCTTCTGCCGCAATTCTACTTTTAATATCTTCAATATCAAGCGCCTCTTTGCTATACAATAAACACATATAATCTTTTCCTATAGTATTATCCATTCTTACAAAATGCTTTTCGCTTGGCAAAGCAATACTATTTCCTTTATAA
>RDZP01000013.1 GCA_004294005.1 Cytophagia bacterium | reverse complement strand
GACTTGCAGAGACAAAAAGAGAGAAAAACGAGGCTTTGCGAGTTTTTTCTCTCTTTTTTGGCTCTGTGCTTTGCACGATAGCCCGTAATCGCCCAAAATTATTGTATTTTTTGCTTTTTAAAAATAAATATACTATCTTTGTAAATACTAATAACTGCCATTCAATTAAGAAAAAACACATCAATAGGCTTTAATATGCTATTTCCCAAAATAATCACAACAGACTAAAGTCCGTTGGTACAATTTTTAAACAATGAAAAAAATAATTTACTCTTTTTTTAGCTATTTTACATCTCTATTTATTTTCCTTTTCTTTGTTTTTTTATCTTGTGTTTCTTCTCTATTGGCACAAAAAACAATGACGATTTCCATCAAAACCAATAAAGAAAAACAAGAAATCATCTATTTTTCAGGAAAAGACAGCACTTCATTGATGAAAAAACTTACTACATACAGAGAAGAAAGATTAGCCTCTGGGCGTTGGAATGATAATTATTCTATCCAAAAAAATACAAAAGATACGATTTATATTATCATTGATGCCCTCAAAAAAACAAGTTGGAATCAACTAAAAATAGGAAATTTACCAACAATTATTGCTGAAAATATTGGTTTTAAAGAAAAATATTTTGAAAAAAATGATTTTGATTGGGTAGAATGGAAAAAAATATCGCAAAAAATAATACAATATGCACAAAATAACGGCTTTCCTTTTGCACAAGTCAATTTGGACAGTGTAATGGTAGGAGAAAATGAAATTTCAGCAACTATCAATTACAAAGCAGAAAAAGCCGTTTTTTTTGATAGTATTAAAATAAAAGGAAATGCAAAGATTGAAAAGTGGTTTTTGATGACTTGGTTAGGAATCAAAGCAGGCAACGCTTATCAACATCAAAAAATAATACAAATCAATAGGCGATTGAAAGAAATGTCTTATTTATCTCTCGAAAAAAATCCTGTTGTAACATTCAGAGAAAATTTAGCAAGTGTTGAATTGGAAATTAACAAAAGAAATGCGAACCGTTTTGATGGTATTATAGGTATTTTGCCTAATGAAGAAAGACAAGGACAAGTTTTAGTTACGGGTGATATTAATATCGCACTCAAAAATATTTTGCAGAGAGGAATTAATTTTTCGGGAAGATGGCAGCGTTTGCAGTCGCAAGCACAATGGTTAGAATTAAATTATGAACACCCTTTGCTTTTCAAAAAAAACTTTGATTTACAATTAGGTTTACAATCGGTACGACAAGATAGTAGTTTTTTGAATTTAGATTTGAAAGCAAGCCTTTTGTATAGGCTGCCTAATCGTGCAAAATTAAGTTTGAGTATTCAAAATAGACGCTCTAATTTGGGTGAAGCAAATACATTTCGAAGTGTAAATGAATTACCACAAATTGCTGACGGGCAATATACTTCTTATGGTTTGGGGTATGATTGGCAAGGTTTGGACGATATTTTTTATCCAAAACAAGGGCAGAAAATCAAAATTGAAGGGCGTTGGGGTTATAAATCTATCATTAAAAATCCTTTTTGGGCAGATAGTTTGTATAAAAATATACCTTTAAGAACAGCACAATGGAGTTTTAATATCGATTATTTACATTATATAAGATTACAAAAAAGAGCAACGTTACTATTAAAAGGTAGTTTTATGACTTTAAACAATACTTTTTTGGTTTTTAATGATTTGATGAGAGTGGGTGGTTTGCAATCTTTGAGAGGTTTTAATGAAAATAGTTTTTTTGCAAGTACTTTTTTATTGGCAACAGCAGAATATAGGTATTTTTGGGAAAATGAATCTTATTTATTTTTATTTTTTGACCAAGCATTTGTTCAACAAAAAACGTTTAAAGAAGAAATGAATGATACGCCTTTTGGCACAGGAATCGGTTTGAGTTTTACGACACAGGCGGGTATTTTTCAGGTGGCTTACGCATTAGGACAATCAAAAACACAAAATTTTAATACCAATCATGCCAAAATTCATTTAGGATTTGTGGCGAGATTTTAGATTTTTCTTTGTTTTTTTGTTTTTTTCAAATATTTTATTTATTTTTGTCAAAATATTGCGTTAAAAATATGCTCAAACCCATTAAAGACATTGATTTTTTGAAACAATTATTACGAGGAGAAGTAGTGGCTCAAAAGTCATATATTCGTTTTCCTTTGTTGGTTTTGTTTGAAAATGGACAAGGAGAAAATCTACCGCCAAAAGAAGAGGAATTATTGGAAAAAATTATGAATGGTATTGGTTTGAATATTGATGTCATCAAAGTATTGAATATTGCTTATACATTTCCTTATCAAAGCATTGTAGAGTTACCCTCAAATAGCGTTATTTCATTTGGTATTGAAAGAAAATTACCTCAATTTCCTATTTATGAACCAAAATATATTTGGCAAAATAGAGCAGGATATGAATTTTTGTTTGCGGATTCATTGGCGGATATTGCAATAAAACCTGAACTCAAATCTGCACTTTGGAAAAGTATTAAAGATAAAAAATTACAATAAAAATAAAAAAAATAAAGGAGAAGAATAAATACTTTTGTTATTGCTTGTGAGGACACAAGCAAGAGTTACTACTTCCTCCTTTGTCCAAATCTATTTTATGTAATAAAAACTACTTCTCACAAAAAAGTTGTCAGTACCATTGTATTTAACTTCTTTTTTAATGTTCATAGTGTTTTGTGTAGTTGTGATAGTAATTCTGATAGTAGATTTTTTATTATTATCGTCTTCTGTTGTTTCCATCACTATACTCTGTTCACTACTTGCTGATGCACTGCTTTTTATTTTGACACCATTTTCTATTGTTTCACTACTTTGCTCACTTTTTTTGGTAGTATATTCTTTTATTTTAAAAGGCATTTTGTAGCCTGATTCTATCCAATTTTCACCATTTTTACTAATATATATTGTATCTTGTGATTTTGATTTTTGTTTTGTATTGCCATCAGGTTCTTTATAAAAAAATTGTTTGATAAGTTTTTTGTTTACAATGGTATTTTGCACCCAAACGTCCATAGTAACTTGAGTTAAGTCGTCTTGATAATCAGTATAAGTTAGTTTTCCTTTCCAATCACCCTGCATCGATTGTAAAAATTTTTGCGGAACTTTTACTTTTTTTTGTGCATAAATATTTGTGTGTAACAACAATACACAAGTGAGAATAATGATAATTTTTTTCATTTTTAGTGATTTCTGGATATTATTTTTTTGAATGTTTATATTTATTTATTATCAAATTCAATTCAGAAGCCTCATCTTCGCCAATACTTCTGAATTATCGCTAACATCTCTGTTTGAATACCACAAGAAGCAACTAACTCACGACCAAATATAAAATCATTTCCACCATCAAAAGTTGTTACTTTTCCACCTGCCTCCTCAATCAACAATGTACCCGCTGCCACGTCCCAAGGATTTAAGTTATACTCAAAAAACGCCTCAAAACGACCACAAGCCGTATATGCCAAATCTACCGCCGCCGAACCCATACGCCTCAAGCCATGTGTACACTGCATAAATTCTTTGATAATATCCAAATAATAAGGAACTTTATCAAAATCTCGATACGGAAAACCTGTTGCTAACAATGAATTTGATAAACTTTGAATAGATGATACTTGTATTTTTTCATTGTTGCAAAAAGCACCACCATCTTTATAAGCACTAAAACATTCATCTTTATTGACCTCATGTACCACACCTAAAACCATTTTATCACCTTTCATCAAACCAATACTGATAGCAAAAATGGGTAAGTTGTGTAAAAAATTGGTCGTTCCGTCTAATGGGTCAATTATCCAATGATAATCTGCGTTTGTTTTTTGTTTAAAATCAGGGTTTTCTTCTGTAATAAATTTCGCTTCGGGCAATAATTCTTCTAAAACCTTAACAATTTGATTTTCAACTTCTCTATCTACATAAGATACCAAATCATTCAAACCTTTGATTTCAATTTTATTTCTATCAAAATTTTTAGATTCGTTGCGGATAAATTTTGCAACATCAGAAGTAAGATTTTTTACATTTTCAGTGAGTTGATTGAGCATATTTTTATTGAATTGGATAAAAAAATTACTTCCCAAGTTTGTATTTGAGAAGTAAACAAAAAATATTAACTAATATTCTATTTTATAATCTTGATATTTTTTGGCGACTTGGTGAATTTCAATGATTGGTTTCATAAATTCTTCCAAATCAAAAACACATAATTGACTTGCCGCATCACACAAAGCACTCGTTGGATTAGGATGTGTTTCGACAAACATACCATCAATGCCCGCACCCGCAGCAGCACGCGCCAACACAGGTAAAAATTCTCTCGCACCTCCTTTTTTATCTGCACTCGGAATGCCATACTTACGAATACAATGCGTAACATCAAACACAACAGGATAGCCAATCAAATTCATGTGATAAAAACTTCTTGGGTCGACAATTAAATCATTATAACCAAAAGTAAAACCTCTTTCTGTTAAAATAATATTATGATTTCCTTCGCTTTCTATTTTTTTGACGGGATGTTTCATATTATCAGGTGCTAAAAATTGTCCATGTTTTAGATTGACAACCTTTCCTGTTTTTGCAGATTCGACTACCAAAGTAGTTTGCATACACAAGTAAGCAGGAATCTGAATTATATCCAACACTTCAGCAGCAGGTTTTGCTTGTTCGGGATAATGAATATCAGACAATAAAGTAAAACCAAATTCTTTTTTAATTTTTTGTAAAATTTTCAAACCTTCGTCTAAACCTGGCCCTTGATAATAATCTACTGAACTACGATTATCTTTTTGGAAAGAAGATTTATAAACAATTTTAATTTTTAAATTTTCACTTACCTTTTTGAGATGCTCAGCGGTACGCATCATAATGCTTTCTTCTTCAATCACACAAGGACCTGATATTAAAAATAATTCATCGCCTCCACAATCGATATCGCCTACTTTTACTTTAAATTTTGACATAATGTTACAATATATTTCTCATTTTTTATTGAATGAGAATGGTTAGTAATACTTCCTTTGTCCTTGAAAGGAAAAAATTTTAATAATATTATCAATAAAAATAAATTATTAAGGACTAAAAAATTTCTTTGATTTGGTATGTTTTATTTCTAAAAGAAAAAGAATCACCTACTTTTTTTCCAACCATTTCTTTTGCCAATGGTGATTCTAAGGACATACCAAAAAAGTTTTCCTCTCCTACTTTGAATTGACCAATATTAATACAAAAGAAAAAATTTTGTTGGTTTGTTTTGATAATTGCACCCAAAGAAGCGGTTTCATTTCCTAATTGATATTGAATTTTTCTTAGCAAATTCAAACCATTTAAGGCTTCGTTGTATTGACGTGCATACATATCTTGGTCATTTCTTAGTTGTTCTTTGAATGAATCGAAACCTTCTTCGGCAGAAGGTTCTTCATCATTGGCTACTTCATTGATATTTTCCATAGCCTCTCTTGATGTATCTACTCTTTGACTTTGTGTATTGACGCAATATTCCAACAATGCCTTTTTTAATGTTAATTGAGATTGTGATAGTTCCATTTTGTATATTTCCTTTTCCCAAAAGGTTTTTTTAACTTTAAGATACTCTATTTTGGGTAATAAAGTTATATTTTTGATAATAATTAGTCTATAATTTTATTTTTTTTGATAACTAAAGCACAAAATTAAACAAAAAAAGATATTTTAGCAAATCATATAAAAAAAAAACGTAATTATTTAAAAATATAACTTTCATTTACTATTCAATTATCCATTTTAAACGGATTGAATTACTCCATTTGTCTTTATTTTGAGCCTCGATAATATACATACCTTTGCTGAATTGCAATAGTTTTTTTTGCAAATATTGTTCTATTTCAATACCTATAATGATTGTATCATCTATTATTCTTCCTTGTATATCTATCAATTTGAGCATTATTGCGTCATTTTTCCATTCATTTGGTATTTTTACTTTTATATTTTGATGACTTGGATTAGGATAAATTTGAAAATTGATACTTTTATTCTCGACCATCACAATATTACTGAAATAATAAGTTTGATTTTGAAAAATTTGTTTTACACGATAATATAAAACAGATTCATTTTGAAAATATTGATAAAAATAATGTTGGTTTTGGTTTTGATTATTGATGGCATCTTTCAAAGCAATGGTTTCAAAATGAACCAAATCATTGCTTTTTTGTAATTCATAACTAATTGTTTGATTTTCAGGAACTACATTCCAAGACAAATCAACTGCATTTTTTTGTTGTGAAGATAAATTTGATGACAAAACCAACCGATTAGCCGCCAAAGGAATTAATTGACTGCCCAAAGTCCAATGCGAAAAAGCATTGATTAAGCCTATTTTACTGACATTATTTGTTGCTTGATTATGATTTACATCTGTGAGTGTTTGCCAGCCTGTCGCACTTGTCCACCTAAACATCTGAAAACCATGCGATTCTAAAATTGGACTTGGAATTTCCTCCTCTGAATAATTGATTTGAATATTAGTATTGGTGGGAGTACCTGCTAATTTATAAATTCGTCTTATGCCCACAAATCCGCCACGATAGTGCATACGTTCAATATTAACATTATAACCTGTGGCATCACTCAAAACAATTCCTAAACCTGATAAATTAGTAACTGTATTGGTAACAGCACGATTATTGGCAATTATTTTTCCACCTTGATTATAGTCATCAACCGCTGTTTTGTCTTTCACTAAATGTCCATTCAAAATATCTTCGCTCAAAAAACCCGCCGTCAATAAATCAATATTTCTTCCATTCAAATCCAAATCACCTAAAGTAATTGTCAAAGCATTTGTAATGCTAATATTACTCAATAATTGTAAATCTATATTATTTGATTTATTGAGAGTAAGATTATAAAAATTTTCTGTTATGGCTGTATTTTGCAATGTTTGTAAGTTTGTACCATTAAAAGTAACTGTTCTATCATTATGTGTAAAAGTACCACCTGTTCTATTCCAATTCCCACGCAACAAAAAACCTGTGCTTGCTGACAATGTACTCAAACTAAAAACGCCATTTGTCATCAAAAAATTGCCATTAACTTGAAAAATATCTCTATTTCCTCGTACTATCACGCTTCCATTGCTAATATTCAAATCTTCTCCAATATTTGTTGTAGCAATAACCCCTGCACCACTATAATCAACATTTCCAAAATCAATCGTTCCATTTTCAACAATCAAACTTCCACCAATATCCCAATTTTTATTTCCTGCTGTTGTTCTTCTAAAAATACTTCTTCCTGATGTATTCATTGTAAAATCCCAACATTGAATATCCCCAAATCCTGATGCGTCAGTAGTACGATTAAAAACATAACAATTTCTTGAGAATGGTTTGATACTTGCGGCATCATTTGTATTATTCACCATAAAATAACGTTCATATCTTGCACTCGTACCAATATTGCCTGTAGTATTTTGAGAAGGGGTTGTATTATACACAGAACCGCCACCACTTGTAACATATCCAAACCAAGCAAAAGATGTGGGTCTTCCACCTATAATGCTCCAAGGTAATGAAATTTCTCTTATGTTGCTGGCATTATCAAAATAACTAAACAAAGTATTTGGTGATGACCATGTATTCGTACCTGTAGCGGTTCGATACTCTCGATAAAAATTTCTAACATAAATTACCAAATTAGCCCTAAAAGGTAATTCAGCAAAGTTTGTTCCGTCATAATTAAGACCTGTGTTACTTCCATCTGTACTTGTGTCTCCGTTGATGGGTATTGGTGTGGAAGTCTTGAGATAAATTACACATCCTTCTCCAACAGGGGAATTTTGAAGGGCTATATAAAGGTTATCATTGTCCCAAGTCAAATACCAATTATCTGAAAAATTCTGCCCAGTATTATGGTCTCCGTATTCATTTGCACCAATATTTCCGTTGAGTGTGGGTGTTGTGAATTGGGCGCACAAAGGAAAATAAAGTCCTAATAAAACTTGAAAAAATACAATTTTAAAAAGGGCATAAAGCATTGATGATGATGTTTTCATATATTTATTTTATTGTTATTATTGTTCTAAATTTGATAAAAATAAGGTTTTTGAAGTGGAAATAGAAATTTATATTATTTTGTATAAATGTGTTATATTCTTAGATTATCTCAATTTGATGCTAATAATCAATACAAAAATAAGTCTTTTTTATGAAATTAACAAATATTTTTATTTTTTTGTTTTGATTGTATTTATTTTATCATTTGTATCAAGAAAATTGGAACGCTGATAAAACTAATTTTCAAACGCGGATTTAAGAAAAATACAAGTGCTATATTTTTGATAAAAAAGTAATTTTTGAGAATCGAGTGTATTTTTGTTTTTTATCTTTATATTTGCACAAAAAAATTAAGAAAAAAAGTGTTATTTATTCATTTATTGTATTTTTTTTGTCTGCTTTCGCCCCCGAAAGATGTATTGATGAAGTTGAATATTGAAGAAGGAAATTTTAAGAAAAATCCTTTTACTATTCAGTTATATTTAGAAAATACAACACAAAAACCGATTTTTTATGATTTAAAAGGCAACATTGCTTCACTTGACCGCAAACATGCAAAATATATTGCTCAAAAAATATATTTAAAACCCAAGGAAAAAAAAGAAATTCCTTTGCAATTTTCGCTTTCTCATCCACAAACTTATTTTTTGCAAGTATATTTACAACAAAATAATAAAGTTATTCAAAAAACTTCTACTTTATTAGCCTATCAATTAGAAAAAATAAATTCCCCAAGTAATATCCCTAATGACTTTGATAATTTTTGGATAGATGTAAGAAAAGAATTAGACAATAGAAATCCTGAGTTTGTACTAAAACCTGCACCAAAATACTCCAATCAACTTTATACGATGTATGAAGTAGAAATGAATAGTATTGATGGTTTGCAACTTATTGGTTGGTACAGAGTGCCTAAAAAACAAGGAAAGCACAAAGCAATTTTACAACTACCTCCTTTGGGTGGAAAATTTGGACGTGTTTATACATTGGTAGAAAACGAAACCTACGGAATACCACCTGATTATGCAGTTTTGGCATTGAATATCAGAAATCACGGAAAAAGCGAAGGGCATTCGTTCAAAAATTATACAGAACTCATTGCTTATGAAGCAGAAAATAAAGAAAAATATTTTTATCGAGGTGCAATTGCAGATGCTTGGCGAGGATTAGATTTTTTAGCACAAAGACCTGAAATTGACAAAGAAAAAATCATCACAGAAGGAGCAAGTCAAGGTGGAGGCTTGGCATTGTGGTTGGCAGGTTTAGACGAAAGAGTACGCGTTTCTTGCCCTGATGTAATGTTTTTGGCAGATTGGGAACAACTTTGGAATGTAACTTCTTGGGTAAGATTTGAGATGAATCAATTATTAAAACAAAATAAAAATACGAGTGAATGGCAAATCAAACAAAATTTACGTTATTTTGATTTGAAAAACATTGCAAATCAAATTAAAATTCCTGTTTTAGTAAGTGCAGGTTTACAAGATTGGACTTGTCCCGCACAAAGCATTATGTCAGTCTATCAAAAAATCAACAGTAAAGAAAAAGAATTTGTTTTGTATCCTAATGGAAAACATGACGGTGGCAACAAAATTCATAGAAAATATAAATTTGAATGGATTGAAAAGCAACTAAATTAATTTTTTTACGTCTTTAATAGTATAATTTGTAATGAATTGACTTATTTTTGGTAATAAAATTCATCAAAATAATAAAAAATATTTAAAAATAATGAAAAGAAATTTTGTCTTTGGATTGCTCTGTTTATTTTTTGCTTCATTTGTAGGCGAAGGAAGTTATCGTTTTATTAAAAATGATATTTTTGGTAAAAATGAACATATCGAATATGGCGTAAGTTTTGGATTTTTGAATGCAGGTGTTGCAACCGTTGATGTAAGTCCGAAACATTTTTTATTGAACAATAGAATTTGTTACAAAATAGATGTAGCAGGGCGCACTACGGGCATTGGTGGCGGAATTGTGCGTGTTCAAGATACATGGAGAACTTATTTGGATACGGCAGCTTTCGTTTGTCATCGTTCTTTTAGACATATTGAAGAGGGAAGTTATAGACGTGAAGAATTGACAGATTTCAAACCTTTGACAAACAAAGGCATAATGAAATTTGAAGAGTATGGTGAGAAAGACCCTATTAGCAAAAGAAAAAAAGGTAAAAAAGAATTTAAAATTCCTGATAATGTGCAAGATATGGTAAGTGGTTATTATTATTTACGTACACTCAATTTTGATAAAATGCAAATTGGAGAAGTGGTTATGATATCAGGAATGTTAGAAGATAAAAGTTATGATTTAAAAATAAAATACAAAGGAAAAGATATTATCAAAACAAAATTTGGTAAAATTCACGCCCATAAAATTGTGCCTATTATGCCTGATAATCAAATGTTTAGTGGTGAAAACTCTGTACGTTTTTGGGTTTCTGATGATAAAAATCGAGTTCCTGTACGCGTAGAAGCAGATATGTTTATTGGAAAAATCGTTGTTGAACTTAAAGATTACGCCAACTTAAAGCATAAATTCAATTTCAAACAATAGATTTTTATTATTATTTTTTATATCTTACGATAGAAATAAAACCTAAATGGTCGTAACTCCTGTTACGACCTAATTAACTTCCTATCAAAAATAACAAAACTTTTCGTTTTCTTTTTTTAAAATAAATAAAAATTGTATTATTTCTTATAAAAGTAATAAAATTATTGCTACCAAAATGACATATTTTTAAGTATAATTTCAAAAAAAACATAAAAATAATTGATTATTTATAAAATATGCACTAACTTTGTGAATGCGAATTAAAAACTAAGCCAATGAATAAACCATTGACCATTACTGACATATCCAAAATTTTATTAGAAAATTCTTTTGTTGGCGTACATCTCGTCGATAGCGAAGGAATTATCCAGTATATTAGCCCACAAATAGAAAATATGTTGGGTTATAAAGCAACGGAAATGATTGGTAAGAAAGCATGGAAGTTTGTTTATAAAGAAGATAAAAAGTATTTGATGAAGACTAATGAAATGCTTACTAATCATCTTGGATTACAAAAAGAAACAGAATTAGAAATTCGTTTAGTTGATAAAAATGATAAAATAAAATTTTTTTATAATAAAGTATATAATTTTTTAGATGATAAAATAGGTTTTATTGTTACTTATTTTCAAGAAATTACAGAAAAAAAAGAGGAAGAAGAATATTTTGAACAAACACAACAATACTTACAAGCAGTACTTAATCACACACAATACGGTTTTTTTTTATTGACTACTTCAAGAAAAATTCTATATTACAATGCCACTGCTTATGAGATTATCTCAAAGGCAGAAGAGAATTTAAGAATTGGTGATGATTTATTGGATTATGTAAACAGTAAAAATAAAGCACATTTTTTAGACGTTTTTGATAAATGTCTGAAAGGAGAATCGATCAGTTATGAGCGAAAAATAATCCTTAGTGATAACACAGAGAAATGGTTAGATTTTAGGGTTGCACCTATTTATCTAAAAAAAAATGAAATATATGGTATTTCTATCACACTGACAGACATTACAGCCCGAAAAAATGCTGAAATGTATCTACTAAAAAGTGAAAAAACATTACAAGCTGTTTTTAATAATTCTGCTCAAATTTCTTTTTTAATTGATAAAGATTATAAAATTATAGCATTAAATAGATATGCAATCAAGAGTACAGAAGCAAAATTAGGAAGAAAAGCACAAATAGGTGATGATATTTTTGATTTTATTGACGAATCTGAAAAAGAAGAAGTAAAAAAACGAATTTTATACTGTTTAGAAGGGCATTATCTTAGAATAGAAAGAACTATCAAACTACAAAATAATGAAACACAATGGCTCGAAATTTACTATGCACCTATAGAAAATGAGAATAAAGAATATTTTGCGGTCAATATTGCGATGTTCAATATATCAGAACGAAAAAATGCAGAAGAAAAACTAAAATACAGCGAAAAATTATATCAAACAATTGCTGAGAATTTTCCAAAATCAAACGTAAATGTATTTGATAAAAATTTCAAACTCATCTTTACACAAGGAGAATTATACAAATATATGGACTTGGTAAGGGAAGATTTTTTGGATAAAACAATTTATGAAATTTTCAGTGAGCGTACCAATTTAATACTCGAATCAAATATGAAAGATGCACTCAAAGGCATCAGTAAAAGTTTTGAGCATCGAAACAAGTTAGGTTTTTTTTTAGTGAATACCTTGCCTTTAATACAAGAAACAGATAAAGAAATTGAAAATGTACTCGTGATTTTTCAAGATGTTAGTGATGTAAAAGCGAAAGAGAAAAATTTAGAACAATTAAACTATGATTTAGATAATCAAAATCAACAACTAAAAAATAAAGAAGAACAATTACTTGCAAGCAATGAGGAACTCACTGTAAGTAATGAACATTTGATTTTACAACAAGATGTATTAGAAGAAATTAATGACAAATTAACGCAACAACGCTCTATTTTAGAAAATGTAAATACCGAATTAGAACTTAAAAACGAAACATTATTATACAGAGAAAATGAACTTAAAGAAGCATACGAAAAAATATTACAACAACAAGAAGAAGTACAGTTTAGCTTAATAGAGCAACAAAAATTAAATCAACAATTGTTGATGAAAAATCAAGAATTAGCCACACAAGAAGAAGAATTAAGGACGACTAACGACCAATTAAGAATACAACAAGACGAAATGCGGATAACATTGGCGCAACTTTCTGATAGAAATTTTGAGTTAGACCAATTAGTTTATCGGACATCTCACGACATTCGTTCTCCTTTAACCTCAGTTTTAGGACTTGTCAATTTGATGCGATTAGAAGGCTTACCTGATAATCTTGCTGAATATGTGGATAGAATGGAAAAAAGTGTTCAGAAATTGGATAGATTTGTTAGTTCTATGCTTAATTTTGCAAAAGTAAACAGAACCGAAAGAAAAAATGAGGTCATTGACTTTGAAGAGATTATTTTAAAATGTTATGATGATTTTAGGTATATGCCTCATTTTGAGAAAGTAAACAAAAAATATTTTATCAAAAATGAAAAAAAAATTCTGTTTTATGGTGATATTTTAAGATTAGAAATTATATTTGCCAATATTATCTCAAACGCTATTAAATATCAAAACTTAAACGAAGAAAATTCATTTCTTAGTACTAATATTATTTTTGAAGACGATTATGTTTGTATTAGTTTTGAAGACAATGGCATAGGAATAAAAGAAGAGTATATCAAAAAAATATTTGATATGTTTTTTAGAGCTACAGACAAAGGAGAAGGTTCTGGACTTGGATTATATATTGTAAAACAAACTATCGAAAAATTAGGAGGAAGCATCGAAGTAAAAAGCGAATATGGAGAAGGAACTTTAATGACAATCCACCTTCCTAATTTATTAAAATAAAATGCAAACAACACTTTATATCAGTGAAACAAAAATTACCCCTGAAGTTAAATTTGAACCTTCAGGCATTTTACTTTGGAAAGGTGAAGCATTCCCTGAAGATGCCCCCAGTTTTTTTCAGCCTGTTTTGGCGTGGCTAAGAGGATATGTAAAAAGTGATTATATAAAAGAAAAAAATTCAAAAACATTTTTTAAAAGTCAATTGATGTATTTTAACTCAGGAGCAAGACCTTATATTTTGAATGCCATCAGAATATTAAATGAATTAGCACAAACTGGACATCAAGTAGAAATAATATGGGAATATGATATGGAAGGTGATATAGATGAAGATGATATTAATTTTTCAGACTTAATCGAAAATTTTGCTATCAATATCCAATATATATTAAAATAAAAAATATTTACCACCACATTTTTTAAAATATCAATAAAAAATGAATAAACTAATAGCATTATGGCAAAATTACTAAAGGAAATTCAAATGGAACTTACCAACTCAATGATTAAACATTATGTTGAATCGGTAGGACTTTCAGCAGAAGATACTTATAATGAGTATAGAAATTCTTGGTCTTGGAAAAGAGGCACTGCTACAATTGAAGTTTTTGTTGAATCTGTAGAGGTAGGAGATATAAAATCAAAAGATAATAAAATAACAGGAAAAAAGACAAGAGAATACCTTAGAATTTTCTCACTTGTAGGTTATATCCCTCAAATTAGTCAAGCAGAACGTGCTATTTTCTTCCTTCATTTACTCAATATCAACGATAAAAGTTTGGGTGTAAAACTTACTGTAATGGAAGAAACAGACAAAATTTATGCTACTTATGAAAGAGATATTAATGGAATTGATTATAATGAATTAGTAACTTGTATCAAAGACCTCGAATGGTGGGCAGACCGTCTTGATGATGAGTTAAAAATATACGGAAAAAACTGATTTTTGTAAGTAAATAAAACACTAAAACAATAAAAAAATGTCAAATAAAAAAATTTTAATTGCTGAGGATAGTTCTGTTATTCAAAATATTGCAAAAAAAGTATTAGGATTTCAAGGATATGATATTTTAATTGCCAAAAATGGCAAAGAAGTATTAGAAAAAGTACAAAATGAAAATTTTGATGTGATTTTAATGGATATTAATATTCCACATATAGACGGAATGGAATGTGCCAAACAAATTCGTGCTTTGAGTGATGTAGAAAAATCAAAAACACCCATTATTGCTGTTACAGGCAATGCCAATAATTATTCAAAAGAAGATTTTGAGGCAGTAGGAATCAATGAATATATGCCAAAACCTATTAATTTTGATTTACTTATTGAATATTTAAAACAACTATTAGCCTAAAAAATGATATTTATCACAGGTATTACAGGTCTGGTCGGGAGTTGGATAGCAAGAGAATTATTAGCACAAAACCATCAAATTATCGCACTCAAACGTCCTGAGTCTGATTTATCATTTATCAAAGACATAGAAAATAAAATAAAATGGATAACAGGTAATATTTTTGATGTTGCTATTTTGAGTGAAGCAATACAACAATCAGAATACGTTATTCACGCAGCCGCTTTTGTTTCTTTTGCTCCAAAAGATAGACGACAAATGTATGAAACCAATGTAGAAGGTACAAAAAACGTTGTCAATATTGCTCTCCAATATCCAATCAAAAAATTTCTGTTTGTAAGTTCAATTGCTGCCTTAGGGCGTTCAAAACATATAGAAATTATCACTGAGGAAAATGAATGGGAAGATTCACCTTTGAATAGTTTTTATGCAAAAACTAAATTTTGGGCAGAATTAGAAGTTTGGAGAGGGCAAGCAGAAGGTTTAAATGTAGCTGTTATTAATCCTTCAATTGTGTTGGGTAAAGCCGATTGGCATAAAAGTAGTACACAATTATTTCAGTATGCCTACCAAGAAAAAACATTTTATCCTGAAGGAACTATCAATTATATAGATGTGATAGATGTAGCAAAAATAACTACTCAATTACTTTTTTCTGATATAAAAGGTGAAAAATTTATTCTCAATGGTGGAAAAACAACTTATTTAGATTTTTTGACACAAACCTCTGCCCTATTCGATAAAAAACCTCCAAAGAAAAAAATAAAAAAATGGATAATAGCATTAGGTTGGCGTTTGGGTGCAATTTATAGTTTCTTTACAGGAAAAGCACCTTTAATAACCAAAGAAACAGCAAGAAGTGCGCAAAATGATTTTTCGTATAGTAATGAAAAAGTAAAAAATACTTTCAAATTTGAGTTTACACCACTCACAAAAACATTGGAAAGAGTCTGTAAAGAATTAAAAAATAGGTATCAATAAAATAAAAAAAAATCTATCAATATGAAATATTCATCTTTTATCTGTATTTTTTTATTTGCTTTTCTTTCTTCTTATGATGTATATGCCCAAAAAAATAAAGGCGGAAAATATACAAGACAAGATTCATTAAGAGGAAGCCTCAACAAAGACCGAATTTGTTATGATGTAACTTATTATGATTTGAAAGTCCGAATCGAACCTGATAAAAAATACATCTCAGGGAAAAATATAATCCACTATAAAACTATCAATGATTTTTCACGTTTGCAAATTGATTTATTTGAAAATATGAAAATCGAAAGCATTACTCAAAACAAAAAATCTTTGAAGTTTAAAAGAGAAGGAAATGCTACTTTTGTAGATTTTCCAACTATTCAAAAAAAAGGAACAAACAATAGTATAGAAATAAAATATGCAGGAAATCCAAGACCTGCCGTTAATCCACCTTGGGACGGCGGTTTTTCGTGGAGAAAAGACGCAAAAGGAAAAGATTGGATTGGACTTTCGTGTGAAGGTTTAGGGGCAAGCGTTTGGTTTCCTAACAAAGACCATTTATCTGACGAACCTGACAGCATGAAAATTGTAGCAGAAGTACCTAAGGGTTTGATGTGTGTTGCTAACGGAAATTTGAAAGAAAAAAAAGAACTCAAAGATAATTTTACAAGTTTTGATTGGAGAGTAAGTTATTCTATCAATAATTATAACGTTACATTAAATATTGCCGATTATACTCATTTTTCTGATGTTTATACAAGTTTTGACGGCGATAAATTGGCATTAGATTATTATGTATTGCCTGAAAATCTTGAAAAAGCAAAAAAACAATTTCAACAAGTGAAACCAATGCTTGCTTGTTATGAAAAACTATTTGGAAAATATCCTTTTTGGAAAGATGGTTATGCCTTAGTCGAAACTCCTTATTTAGGAATGGAACATCAAGGAGCAATCGCTTATGGAAATAAATATATGAATGGTTATCAAGGTTTTGACCTGACAAACTCTGGACAAGGAACAAAATTTGATTATATTATCATTCACGAAACAGGACACGAATATTGGGGAAACAGCGTGAGTTGTCAAGACCACGCAGAAATGTGGATTCACGAAAGTTTTTGCACCTACGCAGAAGGCTTATATGTTGAGTGTATGTGGGGAAAAGAAGCAGGTTATGCTTATCAAAATGGTTATTTTAGTAATTCTTCTAATAGTCAAGCACTTATCGGTGATATGGGCGTGAACGGAGAAGGAAGTTCAGATATGTATCCAAAAGGTGCTTCATTTTTACATACCTTGAGAAATGTAGTTGATGATGACGTGCTTTGGTTCAAAACTATTAAAAATTTGGCGGAAAATTTCAAACAAAAAACAACCAATACAGAAGAAATTATCCAATTTATGAACAAAGAACTCAAAAAAGATTATACCGCATTTTTTAATCAATATTTGAGATACCCAAAAATTCCTATTTTAGAATACAGAAAAAAAGGACGCAATCTGGAATGTCGTTGGAAAACTGATGTCAAAAATTTTGATATGCGTGTCAAAATTAAAAATATCAAAAATGAATATGAATGGATAAATCCTACAAATGAATGGAAAACTACCAATGTTAGAATTGAAAATCGAGTAGAATTACAACCTTTGAGTTTTTATATCAATGTAGAAGAAACTGAATAATTCAATCCAAAAAACATGAAACCTTATTTTAATATTTTATATCGTATTTCTTTTGCAATTTATCTTTTTATAGGTGTTTTATATTTTAATTGGACTATTTTTCCAATCATATTTTTGTTTTGGTGCGAAAATATGATGGAAATTTTGGTATTGATTTTAATTGTTAATACTTTTCCGCACATTCAACAAGAAAAAGACATCAATCATAAAAGCAGCATCTATGTACGTATTTTTATGAATTGTATTTATTTTGTATTTATTACTTTTGGATATGGATTTATTTCTTTGTTGAGTTTGAAAAGTGAAGTAAGTAAAGATAATTTAGGTGCTATTATCAAAATTTTTGCAGGTTTAGATACAACTTTTAATATTAGTTTGTGTCTGATTTTCCTAAAAATTTTGAGTTTGTATGTATTCAATTTTCATATCAAAAAAATATACAATGCCAACAATCTTTTTATTTTTCCTGATGCTTTTGGTTACAAAGAATTGGTTTTACATCTCAGTATCATTATTGGATTAGGCGGTTCTTTGTGGCTTTCTAAAATAACATCTCAAAACAATGAAAACAATTTTTTGACTATGTATGGTTTTGTAAGTGTTTTTTTGGTTTTAAAATTAGGAGTTGATATTTTTGTTGAATTGAAAAAAAAGAAAAAAAATAGTAAAACACAACAAGATAAAATCATAGAAAATCAAATCTAAAAATATAAAAAAACAAAGTCAATTATCAATAATGAATGATGAATTTGGGCGATTACGGGCTATCGTGCAAAGCACAGAGCCAAAAAAGAGAGAAAAAACTCGCAAAAACCTCGTTTTTCTCTCTTTTTGTCTCTGCAAGTCTGCTTCTATCCCTATCGCAAAATACATTTTATATACACATCAAAAAAAAATAAAACTATATTTTATTTTTTTTATTGTATTACTATTTTACATCTCAAAAACCATCGCACAACCTACTCCCGATTTAATTCCGTATCGAAAAGGAAATTTTTGGGGCTATTCAGATGTGTATAAAAAAATAAAAATACCTTGTGAATATGAAGAAGTAAAATTATTTGTCAATGAATTAGCAAAAGTAAAAAAAAACGGAAAATGGGGTTTAATTGATAAAAAAGGATCTATTTTTGTCGAGTGTGAATATGATTTGATTTATGGAGCAAGCAAAAAACACGCAATTATTGTCTGCAAAGGCGGCGATAAAGACGGAAACAATGGAAAATGGGGACTTATCGATAATTATAAAGGAGAAAAAATTGAACTCAAATTTGATTTGATAAGAGAATGTTTTTTACCAAATACTTGGGGAGCAATCAAAAATGGAAAATGGGGAATCATCAATAGACAAGCTTTTTGGCAAGTACAACCCGAATTTGATGTCAGCACATTAGAAAATCACCCTTTTAAAGAAGAACAAATCATCGATTTTGGTGCAAAAAACAATAATGTAAGCAATATTTATCAAAAAATAAGATTTTTTCGTGAACGTTCACGCGTGGGAAAAAATGGTTTTTGGGGATTTATTAATGCCTACGGAAATCCTTTATTGCCTTTAGAATATGATTATGTCAGCGAATATAACAACGATTGGGTATTGGTCAAAAAAGGAAAAAAAATTGGTTTTTGGCATTTTGATAGAGAAAAAAATATTCCTTTGCTTTACGATTGGGATAAATCTCATTACCTCCATCAAAAATTTTCAGAAAATAAAGTACAAGTAAAAAAAGATGGAAAATGGGGTTATATTAATGCTAATAATGAAATAATCATCGATTTTAAATACTATGAAGCACATTCTTTTGAAAATGAAGTGGCATTGGTCAATACAACTCCTGATATTTTATTGCCTTCATGGGAAATTATTGATAAAAATGGAAAAACAATTTTTCAAATCGATAACCAAAAATATAACATTTTAGACTATCAATTCAAAGGAAAAGCATTGCGTTTACAAGAAAAAAATACTAAAAATATTTATCTGATTGATACAAAAGGTGCTTTTTTGAATGAAAAACAACCTTATCAACAAGCTACTTTTTTATATGATGGTTATTGGAAAATAGTTGATTTGAACAATAAAATGGGATTTTGGCATGATGAAATCAAAAAACAAATTCCATTAGAATATGATTTTTTAAAAGCAATTAATTTTAATCCCGAATTTAAAAATGGCATCTTCAAATTGTATAAAAATCAAAAATGCGGCTTAATCAATACAAAAAATGAAGAAATTTTACCTTTTATTTATGAAGATATTAAATTTCCGATAGATTTTAAGCCTGAATTGCCTACGCTTACTCGACTTTGTGTAAAAGAAAACAATCTTTGGGGGGTAATTAATTTAAAAGGAAAAAAAATGATTCATTACAAATATTCATCAATAATGCCTTTTGAAAATGGCATCACAAAAATTAAAAATAAAAACGAAGAAGTAATCGGTTATATTGATGGATTAGGCAACGAGTTTTGGGAATGAGTTAAAAATATGAACTTTTTTATCATCAATACGTAAAATAATACAAACTAAAATTATAAAATGTTATGATGATGAAAAAAATATTTTTGGGTTTGTCTTGCAATCTATTGTTTTGCTTATCAACCTTTGCACAAAATCAACCTATTTCGCTCACACAAGCACTCGCAGAAAAAAAAATTGTAGGTAAATTCAAATGGAATAATAAAAGTGTTCATTATTTGAAACCTATTTTAGTAGAAGCCGAAAATTTACAAAATGAGGCTATCAAAATTATCATAGAAGCAGGTACATTTTTCAAATCTGACCCCGAACAATACCAAGATATGACAGTTTTAGAAAGTACTATTGTAGATTTGAACAGTAAAGAAAAGAAAAATATACAAATTCGTGGTGCCTGTTCAGAAGCCACGAAAGCCTCGCCTGCTGAAGGCACATCTTACATTATCGCACCTGCACCCAAACCTACGTATGTACCTTATGCGAAATTTATAGATAGCAACAAATTTTATGGAACAAGCGAAGCACAACAAGGTATGTGGGCTTTAAGTGATCATCGTGATTGGTTGATAGTGCCTGATTCTTCACCTGACGGGAGCATAGGTTTAAAAATTTCGTATCAAGTGGCAAAGTTACAAGGGCTAAATATTCCATTTTTGAATGAAAAAGGAGAATGGAAAGAAGAAGGTAAAAATATGGAATTTTTAGTGGTAGAAAATGACAAACCTGTCAAAAAGATACATAATGTAACTAAAAGAAATCCTATGCCTGCCAATGCAATAGTAGGTGAAAAAGAGTTTGAAATCGTCAAAAAAGGTAAAAAAACTAAAATAAAACACTATATTACAAGAGAAAAAACAGAACCTGATAGCATTATTCTTGGTGAAAAAGAATTTGAAATGGTAGAAAATGGCAAACGTTTCAAAAAACTACATTACATTACCAAAGAATTATCACAACCATTAGGAGAAATCGTTTATGGTCAAAAAGATTATAAAATGAAAAAAAATGGAAAAGTTCACTCTACTTATGTACGCCTTATCACCAATCAAAATCCTGAACCGATGTGCGAAATGTGGGGAAATGGAAGAATAACTATTGTTCAAACTTCTGATGTACGTGTAGGAATGTTTGATAACAAAGGGGTTTTAGTACGCGAAATATACCATAATCCTGAAGAAAAAAGTGGTACGCATACTTTAGAATATGCGTATGATTGTGATGTTTATCAAGACAAAACCTATTACTTTAAGATTATTAAAAATGATATAGTTACTGCAACAGTTCGATTGAGTAAATAAGATTTGAATAAAAAAAACATCATCATTTTTTCTAATTTTGATGGTGTTTTTTTTATTTTTATACTAATTTTTAATACGAATATTATTCTCAAAATCATACAAAGTCAATAATCTTAATTCGTAATAACTTCGCCAAAAAACTCTCAATGCTTCGATATAAGAACGTTTTGCTTGGTCTTTTTCATTCAAAGCAATCGTCAAATCTGTAATAGAAATTTTACCTATCAAATATCTTGCTTGTGTAATATCATATCTTTTTTGTGCAATTTCATCAGATTTTAGACCAATTTTAAGCCTTTCTCTCAAAATTTTGAAGAGTCTTGTTTTCACTAATATTTCTTGTTCAAAATTGAGTTCTTCTTGTGAAATAGTGGCTTTAATCACTTCTTCATTTGCCAAAGCCGTTTGCACTCTTGCTTTTTGTCGTCCCCAATCCAAAATTGGCACACGCAAATTAACGCTTAAAAGTTGTTGGTCGCGTGGATTTTGATATACATTACTAAGGTCAGCGGCACTTTGCGTAAAACCCAAAGAACCTGTAACACCAATATTAATGCCTTGCGGATTTCTGCGTGCTTGTGCAACATCTCTTTCTGCTTCTATAATTCGTCTTTTGAACGCTAAAAATGCTTGTCTATTTTGTTTTGCTTGTGTAATTGCTATACTTTCATCTATTTCAAATTCAGGGATATTTTCAGGAATATCCAAAACAATTTCATTGCTAACATTACTTCCACCTAAAAAATTACGCAATGCTAAAGTATGAGTTTGTAAATCCAAGTTGGCTTGTGAAACTTGTTGAGAAGAGTTCATTGCACTCAATTCTAATTGTAATAATTCATTTTCAGCAATTTTACCCATTTCATAGCGTCCTTTGGCAATTGTATAAATTGTATCATTATTTGCCTTGTTGCGTGTTGCCATTCGATAAATAATTTGTGCATTCAATAAATTAAAGAAAAAATCAGTACTATTGACCGAAACTTCTTCTAAATCTTCCCTGTATTTTTTTTCAGATTCTTGAAAAACCAAAGGTTGTATTCTTTTTTCCCATAATAAATTATTAAACTGAAAAAGTGGTTGGTTGATACTCAAAAAAATCGGCGTAGAAAGATAGGAAGTATTTTGGGTAGTTCCTCCTAAAATATCAATCCTTGATAAAGCCGTACTCAATGATACAGTTCCACCTGTTGCTGCCAAATTTTGTGTAATACCTAACTGCATATCGTTGCTAATAAAACTTCGATTGACAAAAGCTTGCGTCCCGTCAGGCAGAACGATAGGCTGAATAGAGCGATTAAGATTAGGTAAGGTGCCTGTTAGTACTAATTGTGGATTATAATTAGAAAGGTAAGTTTTATACTGCCAAAAGCGGTTTTTTTTGATATTTGAAGCCAACAAACTACGTGGCGATTTTGTTTTCGCCAATTCAATTACCTCAGTGAGAGATAATTTTTGTTGTTGTGCATTGATACTAAAAGTATTATACACAAAAAAGATAAATAGAAAAATAAAAAGATAAAAGTTTTTTTTCATTGTAAGATATAGTTTTTTATTTATTTGACATAAATTTTTCTAAAATAAATCGAAAAATAAAGATATTTTTGTTGTTTTTTATTTTTATTGAAAGTTATATTTTAATATTAAATTCTGATAATAAACCTAATAATTTTGTTATTTCGTCAGGCATTATCATTTCATCTATTATATCTTGGTCAGAAAAGGAAGTTTGAAATTCAGTTTCTAACCAAAAACGAATATTTTTGATTAATTTTCTACCATCACACCTATTCATTTTTTCATTTTCCCATTTTTGATTGAATAAATCTTCCATAGAACTTGTATTTTTACTCAATTCGATTCCTTTTTTAGTCGTAATTTTTATTAATTCTCCCGAAAATTCTGCAGCAAAATTGTCCATCGTTTCTTGAAGATTTTTTTGTTTGGTATCTTTAAAAATTTCTCTCATTTTTTGAGTAGATAGAAAAATTGAATTGGCAAAAAAATCACTGATATAATTATTGAAAATATGTTCTTTTTGACTTTCACAAAACTCAATTATTTGCTTTTCAAAATTTATTTGCTCCCATTTTTCTTGATTTTCTGGTTTTATTTTTTTGGTAATTATTCTTTTAATTGCTTCCATATCAATTAAATAATTTTCAATTTGTCTTTTTTCTAAGTAATAAATTTCATTTTTAGTATTGGCTATTTTGGCTTTGAATTTTTGTATATTTTCCTCGCTTGTTTCATCTTTATCCAAAATCATTACAAAAGGAATTGGTAAAATGTTTTTTTCTAATTTTTCTAATAAATTTAAAAATTTATGGCGATTATTTTTTCCACCCATTATCACAAAACCAATATTAAATACATTAATTTGTTTTTGTAAATTCGCTTTTTTAGCAAATTCAAGTAAATATTTTTTATCACTTTCACCTTCCACAAGCACAAGCACATAAGGTTGTGCGATATAGGAAAGTGTATCGATGTCATACCCGATTTCTCTGATAATATCTAAAAAATTATTTCGTTCCTCTATTTTATTGATAACAACGCCTTTTTTTGCTACATCATTTTTAAGATGAAAAATTTTATCCATACCTACTTCATTCATTAGCACAAGGCTGTGTGATGTAATGATAAATTGTGTATCTTTTGCTAAATATTTGAGATATTTTACAAATTCACTTATCAAACTTGGGTGCATGTGTGCTTCGGGTTCGTCCATCAAAACAATATGAGGCTTCAATAAAAGAATAGTTGCCAAAATCAAAACCAAAGATTGCATACCTTGTCCCACATCTTTGATGTCATAAGTTACTTGTTCGGTTGTGCCATTATTTCTCAATTTTTCTTTTAAAATCAATTCAAACTCGCCAATATCTTCATTATGAATTACATCTACATCTTCTAATTCACTAAAAACGTTAAGTAATCTTTTTTTAAATTCTTTAAATTTATCTAATTCTTTCTTTTTTAAAGCATATAACAAACCTCGAATATTGACTTGATTATTTTGGTTTTTAAATTGATTTTCAATTTCATTGAGCGGAATAAATTTTTCTTTTTCCATCAAATTTCCCCTCGAATCTAAATACAAAGGTGATTTGTAAATATTATAAAAATCTGTTGCGTTTAATATTGTGCTTGCTCTGAAAATGATTTGATAAATATCTTGTTCTTGTGATTTTGCATATTTTTTTAAAATATCACTTGAAAAAGATTTATTTCTGCTATGTTGGGCATTTTTACGTTCTATAAAAGTTAAATCTTCAAAAAAATGACTATTATTTGAAGCAATTTCTTTTGCTATTTCTTGTATTTTTTGGTTTGTAACTTGGTGTTCAAATTGATTTTTAGCAATTTCAAAAAAAGCCAATACTTCTTCTTCTGAAAATCTAACATTTCCTTCTATTTTTAAATTACCATTTTTTACTAAATAATTTAAGTCTTTTGGTTCGATATTTTTTGTACCAAATAATTTTTGGACTGCTTGTAAAATACTTGTTTTTCCTGTATTATTACCACCAACCAAAATATTTATATCTTCGTTCAAATAAATTGTGTTATCAGCAATATTACTTATTTTTTTAAAATTAGTAAGTTTTAGACTTATAAGTTTCATAATTAGAAAAAATGATATAAAATTGAACGAAAATATAGATTATTTTGATAATTATTCATAACGCAAAGAAGTAATTGGGTCTTGTTTGGCCGCTCTTTGGGCAGGTGCAATACCAAATACCAAACCTACAGAAGCAGAAACTACAAACGAAATAATGACAGAACTCGCTGAAATAATAGTAGGAATACCAGCAATAGTACTAATCATTATCGCCAAACTTACTCCTAAAACAATACCTATAATTCCACCTGTAACACTTATTAACATTGCTTCTAACATAAATTGAGAAACAATATCAGTTTTTTTTGCACCCAAAGAAAGCCTCAAACCTATTTCTTTGATACGTTCTAAAACAGAAGCCAACATGATATTCATAATACCAATACCTCCTACCAATAATGAAATACACGCTATTGCAAAAAGCACCCAATTAAAAATTTGCTTTGTACTTTGTTGTTGTTTCAAAAGCATTTCAGGCATCGATATTTCATAATCTATTACGTTCAAATGCCTTCTTTGTAACATTCTTGCAATAATTTCAGAAGTTGGCGTTAAAAAATCAGTTTCTGTAATTTGTACTACAATTTTATCTAATTGATGATAATTTTTTACTTTCACTTCTTTGTTATTACCACCACCATTTTCGCTATTTTGTTGTGCTTCATTCGCTGCTTGTTGGATTGAGGCTTTTGTAACCAAATTACGATTGACATACTTCAATAAAACAGTTCGAACAGGGGCATACACATCAAAATTATAATCTCTAATTCCTAAATTACTCATACTGGAAGCTGTGATATTTTTTGCTTCTAATACACCAATAATTTTCAGCCAATGTTGTCCCACTTTAATACTTTTTCCGATAGGTTCTTCTTTACTAAAAAACTTTGTTTTGATGGCACTTCCAATGATGCAAACAGAAGCACTTTGTTCTAAATGTAAATCATTAAAAAAAACACCTTTTTCTAATTTAAAATTAGAAATATCAAAATAAACAGATTCTACGCCTAATAATTTAGTTTTTCTCTGCGTGCCATCTTTGATAATTTGCGTTTCAATCATTACCTCTGGACTTACCGCCTTGATATTTGGAATGTGTTCACGAATATTTTTGACATCAGCAAGTGTAAGACCTGGAGAAGTTTTAGGTTTTGCTTGTTTGTCATTGCCTTTGTCCTCTTTTTTGTCTTTTTGTTCTACCACTGCATTGATGATAATATTATTAACCCCTACCAATTTGATTTGCTCTAATATTTCTTGTTGCGCTCCATTGCCTATTGCCAACATTGCAATTACAGCAGCCACGCCAAAGATGATTCCAAGAGCAGTCAAAGAGGCTCTTAATTTATTCGCCAAAATTGCACTTGAAGCAATTTGTAAATTTACTAAAAGTCTTTTCACCTTATTTTTTTAGTTTTTTGATTGCCATTTTATCAGTATTTGCAGGTTTTGAAACAAGTACTTGGTCTTTTTCTGTCAATCCTTCGATAATGATAATATCATTATCATTGGTTTTTCCTACTTTTACTTGTTGTTTGATATAAGATGTTCCTTCTTTTTTAAATACATACACAATACTTTTTTCATTATGTATGCTTTCCAAAGGTACATAAATAGCATTTTCGATAACTTCTGAAGTAATCATATTTGCCGTAGTCATTGCAGGCAAAAGTGTAGTGTCTTTTTGGTCAATTTGTATATTTACCTCAAAAACCTTAGAGTCAGAATTGGGCTTTTGTTCGCCTACATTGGCGACACTAATTATTTTTCCTGTAAATTTTTTGTCAGGGAAAGCATCTAAACCTACTTGTACTTTCTGTTCTTTTTTTATTTTTTGAATATCTACTTCACTAACATAAGTTTTTGAAACCATCAAAGACATATCAGGCAAAGTCGCTACAACAGGGTCCCAAGTGCTAATTTGCGAACCTTCTCTTTTTTTTTGCCCATTCCAGTCTCTTGCGTAAATCATCATTCCATCTTCAGGAGCAGAAATTTGAAATTTTTGTAATAAGTCTTGAATAAAATCTACTTTTGATTTTACAGTACTCAAATTAGCGGCTGCTTCCTGCATTTTAGCTGATGCTTTATCTTTTTGTACTTCGTAATTTTGTGAAATTTGTTTAAAGTTTCTTTGTGCTTTTTCTAACTCAATTTCTGCTTGACGAATAGTAGCAGGTGGTTCATACTTAGACTGTTGTAAGATAATCTTTTTTTCTTCTTGAGCAAATTTGAGATTTACCAACTCATCACGTAATTTACGTAAATCTAATGCAGTATCTAATTGTGCTTGTGAAAATTGCGACATTGCTTTGTCTAATTCGGTTTGTCTTTCCTTGAGTTTACCAACAATCTCGGAGCCATCTAAAGAGCCAATCGGTTCTCCTTTTTTTACGACAGTACCCTCTGGAATCATACTTGCAATTTTGATATTCCAAACTCCTACTGTATTAATACCTTGTGGCCCTCTAATATCCAACGAATTTTTGGCAAACAATTCGCCTGTTGAAGTAACAGAAACGATAAATTTACCTTTTTTAACATTTACAAATATTTCTTTCTGAGCAATGATAGCACTAAAAAAGTAATAGTAACCCAAAAAACACAACAAAGTTGCCACAATAACAAAGATAATTTTATTTCGCATGAGAAAGAAAGTTTAAATAAAATTTAGTTTTATGCAAATTTATATTACAAAGACGACAAAAAGAAGAATACATTACATTTTTAAGATTTTTTAACTTTTTAAGTTGGTATATGCTTTATGTTTGTATTATTTTTTATTAGTCATTGATACATTTTTATTGATTGTATTATTATCTTCATTTTTTATTCATTATATCAAAATTGTACTAAATCAATATACAAAATACTTTAATTTCCAATTGAATAATTTTAAGTTTTTATACATCAACAATAAATGTATTATCTGATTTCAAACGTTTGCATTATGAAATAAAATAATTAAACTACTATTTTAAAATGAATTTTAGTAGAGTATATTAAAACAGAAAATAAAATAAATATTACTTATCAATTCGATAAAAAAAAATATTTTAACAAAATAATATTTTACCACACTTATTTACAACTACTTTAAAAAATAAGACTAAAATAAAAATTATAGTCTAAAAAAAGAATTATTTTACTATTAAAATCTTGAAATAATACAATCAATAACAAAAATATTATATAAATAAAAATAAAAATTATCTGTTTTATAAAAAAAATTTTATTTTTATAAAAATATAATTTAGATTTGTGATGCTAAATAGTAGCAAAAATCTATTTAATTAAATTATGTTTAAAAATTTCTACCTAATTCTATTGTTAATGTGCATAGTTACTGGAGTATCTTCAGCACAAACAATCACGGGAAAAGTACTTGATAATGATACCAAATCAGGGATACCTGGTGTTAGTGTATTCGTAAAAGGAACTACCCAAGGAACTACTACAGATATTGATGGTAATTACGCTGTTAATGTTACGAGTGGTTCAGTGCTATCTTTTGAGTCAATTGGTTATGGCTCACAACAGGTTTTAGTAAGTAACCAAAAAGTGATTGATGTTGTATTGTTGCTTGATATTAAAAATCTATCTGAGGCAGTTGTAATTGGTTATGCTACTATTGATTCGCGAGATGTAACAGGCGCAGTAGTAGGTGTAAAAGCAGACGAAATCAAAGACATTCCTGTCCAAAGTTTTGAATCTGCTTTACAAGGACGTGTTACAGGTGTGCAAATTACTGCTGGAAGCGGAAAGGTTGGACAAGGTTTCAATATACGAGTACGTGGTTCGTCTTCATTGACTGGTGGTAATCAACCTTTATATGTTGTAGATGGAATCCTCATTACTTCTTCTGCTGTTAATTCAAATGATGAAGGCATCAATCCAACTGCTGATATTAATCCAAATGATATTGAAAGCATTGATGTATTAAAAGATGCAGCAGCAACTGCTATCTATGGTTCACGTGGTGCTAATGGTGTTATTCTGATTACCACAAAAAAAGGAAAAGCAGGTAAAAGCACAATGAATGTGAATTTTTCAACAGGAATTAGTCAACCTACACGTAAAAGAGGTTTTTTAAATAGGTCTCAATACATAGAATTATTTAGTGAATCTTTGACAAATGTTGGGCTCTCTCAAGTAGATATAGAGGGAGAACTTAATAGCCTAAGCCCCACATGGAGAGACCCAAGCGTAGATATTAATTGGGAAGACTTGGCTTTAAGAAGTGGACAGTTCAAACAATTTGACTTAAGTGCATCAGGAGGAAATGAAAAAACTACTTATTATGTAGGTGGAAGTTATAATGATAGTGAAGGTATTATAGTAGGTAATCGTTTTCAACGTTTGAGTGCAAGGTTATCATTAGAAACAAAAGTAAATGATAAATTAAAAATAGGAGGAAGTTTGATGTTGGCACGTAGCAAAAATTTTAGAGCGGCTGCTGATAATCAATTCAACAATCAATTACAATTGGTAGCTATGCCACCTATTCAAACCCCTTATGGTGCAGATGGGCGAACCAATCTCAATACTGTTTATTATAATGCACTCACAGAATTGAGTGATGCCAAAAATACCGCAGTTACTTTACGTAATTTGAGTAATTTATATGGTATTTATACAATTATGCCAGGTTTAACTTTTCGTAGTGAAGTAGGATTAGACTTAATGTATTTGGTCGAGGAAACTTACAATGGCAGGAGAACATCAGGTAATACAGGTGCAGCACAAGGTATAGGTACCTATAACACAACACTTGTAACTAATTATACTTTGACAAATAGTTTGAATTATTCTAAAACAATCAACAAAATGCATCAAATTGATGCGCTTTTAGGAACAAGTTATCAACAAAGTGATTTAGAGTCATCATCAGTAGAGGGACGTGTTTTTGCAAGTGATGCCTTCAGAACTATCGCAAGTGCAGCCACTATCACAGCAGGTAGCTCTTTTAAAACTAATTTCAATTTCTTATCTTATTTTGCACGTGGTAGCTATAAATTTAATGACAAATATTTAGTATCTGTAAGTGCACGTTTAGATGGCTCTTCAAGATTTGCACCTAACACGCGCTATGGATTTTATCCTGCTGCGTCTTTGGGTTGGGTAGCTTCTGAGGAATCTTTCATTAAGTCAATCAAACAAATCAGTTTCTTAAAATTGAGAATGGGCTATGGTGCAACAGGAAATGCAGAAATAGGTAATTTTGATTATTTAGGTTTATATGGTACAAATGCTTATGGAACATCATCAGGAACATTACCAACTAATGCTCCAAATAGTAATTTAAAATGGGAAACAACTTATCAATTTGATTCTGCCATCGAATTAGGATTATTCAATGACAGATTAAATATTACAGTTGATGTATATCAAAAAAATACAAGAGATTTGTTGTTAAATGTACCTACTCCATCAACTTCTGGTTTCACAGTTCAAACACAAAACTTAGGAAGAATAAGTAATAGAGGGCTTGAAATTGACATTCGTTCTAAAAATTTGGTGGGTGAATTCAAATGGAATACATCATTTAATATTTCATTTAATAGAAACTCTGTTGATTTTACAAATGGACAAATTATTCAACCAGGAAACAGGTCTCGTATCATCAATGATGCGCGTGAAGGAGAGCCTATAGGTGTATTGTATGGTGTGAAATATGCAGGCGTTGATCCAGCCAATGGTGATGCTTTATACTTTGCACAAGACGGAAGCAAAACTAAAAACTATAATGCTGCTTTTAGACAAAAAATAGGAGACCCTAATCCAACATTTATTGGTGGATTTACCAACTCTTTTAGTTATAAAGGTTTAGAACTTACTATATTTACTCAATTTGTGCAAGGGAATAATATTTACAATATGGCGGGTGGTTTTATGTCTGCTAATGGTGATTTTTATGATAATCAAACCTTAGATCAATTAGGACGTTGGAGAAATCCAGGTGACATTACTAACATTCCACAAGCAAGATTTGATGATGGAAATGGAACGCGTATGTCTTCTCGTTATGTTTATGATGGCTCATATATTCGTCTAAAAACCCTTACATTGGCTTATAATTTTCCTAAATCTTGGTTAAATAAATCTAAATTAAGTAGTCTAAGAGTTTATTTAATGGGACAAAATTTATTAACAAGAGTAGCAAACGGATTTCAAGGTTGGGACCCTGAGTTAAGTGCTGGATTTACACAAACTTCTAATCAAAGTTCTAATATAGTTATTGGAAATGATTTTTACACACCACCACAACCAAGAACTGTTACAGCAGGTATTAATATTGGTTTCTAAACTTAAAAAAATTAAAAAATGAAAAAAATAAATTTATATATATTTATATTTCTCAGTTTGTTTGTTTTTACACAATGTAATTATAAATTAGACGAACCAGTACCACAACAAAGTTTTACAACAGACATAGCACTCAGTACACCTGAAGGGGTACAAAATGCGGTAGTAGGTGTATATGGAATTATTGCAGGTTCAGCCTTGTATGGTGAAAGCATACAAATGGCTTCTGATCTTGTTGGGGCAAGTGATGATTTTAACTGGAGAGGAACTTTTTTCGCACAACGCGATTTAAGAAATAAAAATATGGTTGCTGATAATGGTATCGCAACTGCTACTTGGATTACTGCTTACAGAGCAATTAACGCTGCTAACAATGTAATTGATAAAATAAATGTAATTACAAACATTACTGACCGCAATACAGCAAGAGGCGAAGTGTTATTTTTACGTGCTTTGTGTCATTTTGATTTAGTAAGGTTATATGCACAACCTTGGGACGCAACAGGTGCAAATACAGGACTTGGTGTACCACTAATGTTAAAAGCCAATAATTTTGAAAAAGTTTCTCGTAATTCAATTACAGAAGTATATGCACAAGTAATACAAGACTTACAGAATGCAGAAATATTACTACCTACTACAAATAATAACAAAGCTACTACATTTGCAGCAAAGGCATTATTAGCGCGTGTCTATTTGCAACAAGGTAATTATACACAAGCGTTAACAAAAGCCAATGAGGTAATACAGAGTGGTAGTTATGTATTAGGAACTGATGTAAATACAGTATTTGATGGTAATAATACTTCTGAAGCTATTTTTGAAATCCAACAAAACTCTGTTAATAATGCAGGGCAAACTAATTCAGGATTGGCTACTTTTTATTCTAATCAAACTGGAATAGGTAGAGCTGATATGGAGATTAGAGCAGAACATTTAGCACTCTATACAGCAGGAGATAAAAGAAGAAATGATTTATTTTATGTTGGAACGGGTAATAAGCCAGGCGAACAAGCATGTGGTAAATGGAAAAGCCCTGTAAAAAATTATAACATTATTCGTTTAGCGGAGATGTATTTAATTCGTGCTGAGTGTAATGCGAGAAATAATACTTCCATAGGTGCTACAGCCTTGGCTGATATCAATACTATTCGTAATCGTGCTGGATTGACTAATCTAACAACCGTAACTTTGAATAATATATTGTTTGAACGTCGTTTAGAATTATGTTTTGAAGGACATAGATTACACGATCTAAAAAGATTAAAACAAAATATTGTTATTTTGAATGGAACAACTACTGTAGTAACTACTACTTTCACTTATGATTCTCCTAAAGCAGTTTTGCCTATTCCTTTAAGAGAGATTAATGTAAATAACAATCTGGTACAAAATCCTGGCTATTAATTAAAATAAGGCTCTAAGTGATTTTACTTGAAAATACAGATAATCTTGGTATTTTTTCGTGCCAAATGGTTTGCAAAACCTTCGCTATGAAGAAAATGGCATTTTTCA
>RDZP01000113.1 GCA_004294005.1 Cytophagia bacterium | reverse complement strand
ATAAATTCAAATCAAAAAAACAAATTAAAATGAAAAAATACATTCAATTACAAATTATTATTGTTCTAAATTTATGTTCTTGTGCAAATGCACAAGAACATAAATCCATTGAATTTTCGGAAGAACAATACGTGGATAGGACACATATTGTTATAGGGGATAGTGCTAAATATCTTCCAAAACAAATATTATTGATGAAAAATCTCAAAGAAATAGTCATTAGGAATAATTTTATCTTAGATATTGAAAATGCAATTGATTTAATGAGTCAATTACCAAGATTAGAAATTTTAATAATTGATAGTTGTGGTTTAAAAGAAATACCAACAAATATTCATAAACTAAAACATTTAAAAAGTTTATCTTTAAGTAAAAATAAAATTACTTATTTATCAGAAAATATAACAAAGGTGGATAATTTAGAAACTTTAGAAATAAGTTGTAATCCACTTAGTAAAATTTCAGATAAAATTGATAGTACTTGGAAAATTTCAGAACTTTTTTTGGCGGCTAATAATTTTACTGATGTTCCTGATATTATTTATAATCTAAAAAATTTAGAATTATTAGCTCTACATGACAATAAAATAAAAAACATATCACCAAAAATTAAAAATTTAAAAAAACTATATGTTCTTGGCTTGGTTGGTACTTTAGTAGAGGATTTACCTAATGAAATCAAATATATAAAGCATAATTGCCTGATTCATTTGAATAAAACACCATTATCTAAAAATAAAAAAAGAATAGATGAAATAAATAAAATGTTTAAAACGGAATATAATGTGGTACAAATCGATTAAAATCAGTCTAATTATAATATCCCAACTGGCTTAGGTGTTGCGTACAATTCTCACCACTCAGAGAGTGGAAAGGGCGTTGGTTTGGGGGTATTTTTTGGTTTGATAAGGATTTTTTTGATAGATTTTTGTGAAGTATTACAAAAAAAATCTAAATTTGGCACACTCAAACAAATCAAAGACAAACCATTGTTTGTGGCTGAAAATATAAAAAATATAGAAATGGCAAAGAAATTATTGAGTGAAATGGTTTAAGAAATTATAGCATTTCCTTGAAAAAAAAGTATATATTCAAAAATATTTTTTTAGAAAAAAAACAAATAAATTGACAAAAAGTTAGTTTTATAAAGTTTTAGGTTTTAATTTTGTACTTTCATTTTAATTTATAACCATGAATATTACCTTTTCACATATATTTACTTTTGTTTATAGTTTAGGAGATATAGGTCATTTGTCTGTTATTATCGCTTTTATATCCGCTCTTGTGGCTGCTTTCTTTTATGGTAAAGCACAATATTTAGAAAATAAAAACCAAATTGCAGCCTCTTTATCTTGGCATCAATTAGCCAGAAAATCATTTTATTTACACGCTTTATCAGTTGTATCTATTGTTATTGTTTTATTTGATATTATTTATAATCATCGATATCAATATCATTATGCTTGGGATCACTCTTCCAATTTTTTACAAGTACAATATATGGTGGCTTGTTTTTGGGAAGGACAAGAAGGTAGTTTTTTATTGTGGTTGTTTTGGCACGTCTGTTTGGGTTTTATTATTATCAGAAATAAAATTTGGGAAAAATCAGTAATGACAATTTTTATGTCAGTCCAATTTTTCTTGGCTTCTATGATTTTGGGAGTAATGATTTTTGGTATCAAAATAGGAAGTGACCCTTTTATTTTATTAAAAGATGCAATGCCTGATTTACCTATTTATAAAACAAATCCAAATTTTGTTCCTGAAGATGGAAGTGGCTTGAATGCTTTGTTACAAAATTATTGGATGGTCATTCATCCACCAACCTTATTTTTAGGTTTTGCAACTTCATTAGTACCTTTTGCTTTTTGTATGGCGGGTTTATGGATTAACAAAACAAAAGAATGGGTACAACCTGCCTTAAAATGGTCTTTGTTTTCAGCAGGAATTTTAGGTTTGGGTATTATGATGGGTGCCTATTGGGCGTATGAAACTTTGAATTTTGGTGGTTATTGGAATTGGGATCCCGTTGAAAATGCGGTTTATATTCCTTGGCTGGTAATGGTGGGTGCAATTCATACCTTGAATATGTACCAAAGAGAAAAGACTTCGTTAGCACTCAAAACTTCTATTATTTTGGTAGTCAGTGCTTTTATTTTGATATTGTATTCTACGTTTTTAACACGAAGCGGGATTTTAGGCAATGCTTCTGTGCATTCTTTTACTGATTTGGGACTTTCAGGGCAATTATTGATATATTTATTATTTTTTCTTTTTGGTTCGATAATTTTGATGATAAAAAAATGGAAAGTAATCGATGGAAAACAAAAAGAAATGGACGTTTATGGAGCAGATTTTTGGATATTTTTAGGAGCAATGACATTAATCTTGGCTTCTTTTCAAGTATTGATGACTACTTCAATTCCTGTTTTCAATAAATTTGTAGAAGTTTTTTATATCAAATCTAATATTGCATTGCCTGCAGACCAAATTGCGCATTATACAAAATTTCAATTGTGGGCGGGCGTTTTTGTGGCATTTTTAGCAGGAACAGGGCAGTTTTTTTGGTGGAAAAGAATTAACCAACAAAATTGGTTATCTATTTTTGCATTGCCTTTGATTATTACTTTTTTATCGGCTGCGGTTTTGATGTTGGTAGCAAATATTCGTAATTTTTCATTTATTATATTATTGACCGCTTCTATTTATGCTTTGGTAAGCAATTCTGTTATTTTGATAATGATGTTAAGAAAAAAACAAATAAGACTTTCAGGCGGAGCAGTAGCACATTTAGGTGTAGCAATGATGTTGTTAGGAACTTTGTTTTCGGCGGGTTATTCCAATACGATTTCTAAAAATGTAACAGGAAAAATTTATAACAAAGATTGGAAAAATGAGGACAATGCAGACAATGTTTTGTTATGGCTCAATCAACCTGCACCTATGACGAATCGCTTTCAAATCACTTATAAAGGTGATTATGTAGAAGCTAAAAATTTTCCACATTATATCAAAAAAACTTCATTGATTTCCATCAATAATCAAGAAAGAATGGTTTTAGCCAAAGAAGATATTATTTATGAAGGAAAAACATATTTTAAAAAAGGTGATAAAGTAGAGATTTTTCCTGAAAACACTTATTATAAAGTAGATTATAGAGATAAAAATTCGGGAAAAGTTTTTTCTTTGTATCCACGCGGACAAGTCAATCCTCAAATGGGCGGACTTTTGGCTTCTCCTGATATTTTTAAGGAATGGACAGCAGATTTATATACACACGTTTCATCGATTCCTGACCCTACCAAAGAAAGAGGCTGGTCGCCTGACGAAGAGAGAGTAGCAAAAATAGGTGATACTTTGATTATTAATGATTATTTTGTAATTTTTGAAAGTAAAAAACCTGTTGCACCGCAAGAGTTAAAGCAAGAATTAAGATTGTTGGGCGAAGAAAAAGGTGAATTTATGGGAGTACAGGCTACTTTAAGAGTTTTGAGTAAAGAAAATAAAACCATTTATTTAAAACCTGTATTTTTTGTTAAAAATCAGCAAGAAGCAGGAAATTTACACGATTTTACACCTGAATTTGGTATCAAAATCGCACTGAAAAAAATATCACCTAATCCACCTAGTAAAAATGGGAATGATTTGACTGATTATCATTTTGTTATCAATACCACTCAAAAAGACTATATTATTATGAAAGCAGTCGAAAAACCTTTGATTAATTTACTTTGGATTGGTACTTTGATTGTGGTTTTTGGTTTTGTGATGGGAATGTTTAAAAAAAGAACAAAAGAATTACTACAAAAAATATAAAAAATGTCAATATATCATTCTCCTGTGATGCTTTCCGAATGTATGGAAGGATTGCGTATCAAGCCTGATGGCATTTATGTAGATTTGACTTTTGGTGGTGGTGGTCATACGAATGCTATTTTAGAACAACTCAATGAAAAAGGAAAATTATATGGATTTGACCAAGATGCTGATGCAGAAGAAGAATCTAAAAAAATTACACACAAAAATTTTGTTTTAATGCCTTACAATTTTAGGTATTTTTATAAATATTTAAGAATTTATGGGGTAGAAAAAGTTGATGGTATTTTGGCTGATTTGGGCATTTCTTCTCATCAAATTGATACACCTGAAAGAGGATTTTCTACTCGATTCGAAGGTTTTTTGGATATGAGAATGAATCAAAATGCAGAACTAACCGCCGCAAAAATATTGAATACATACAGCGAAGGCGAATTGCATAAAATTTTAGGTTTGTATGGCGAAGTAAAAAATGCAAAAACATTGGCACAGGCAATTATTCGTGAACGGATTAAAAACCATTTTGAAACTTGCCAACAATTATGTGCTTTTTTGAACAAATATGCACCTTTTAGAAAAGAATATAAATATTTTGCACAAGTTTTTCAAGCTTTGAGGATTGAAGTGAATGATGAAATGCTTGCCTTAGAAGAAATGCTTTTGCAAACGCCGCAAGCACTTCAGAAAACAGGCAGATTAGTTGTAATGTCTTATCATTCATTGGAAGATAGATTGGTTAAAAATTTTATTCAAAAAGGTAAATTTTCGGGGGAAGCTGAAAAAGATTTTTATGGAAATTTACAAGTACCTTTTGAAAATATTACAAAAAAAATCATTATTCCTACGGAACAAGAACTTGAAGCCAATCCAAGAGCAAGAAGTGCAAAGCTGCGTATTGCTGAAAAAATTTGATAAAGAAAGAAAAGAAATAATATCGAAAATATAAGTTTTTTTGTATTTTGCGATAGTGATAGAAGCAGACTTGTAGAGACAAAAAGAGAGAAAAACGAGGCTTTGCGAGTTTTTTCTCTCTTTTTTGTCTCTGTGCTTTGCACGATAGCACGTAATCGCCCAAAATTCTTTTGTATTGCCAAATATATAAGATTGTATTTTTGTTTATCTGTGTTCTATTGCTTTGGAACAGTGATGAAACTGATTTTCAAACGCAGATTTTTAGAGCAGTTTATTTAATTTTGATTACTTATATAGAAATAAAAATTACTTTTTTTTCATAAAATAAAATCTATTTCATAAAAAAAACGTTTAAACAATAAGAGGTTTTTTTTAATTAATATAATCATAGCATTTTTAGACTTTATTATGGAAAAAATAACAAAAATATTTATCATTCTTACCATTTTTATCGCCATTCATTTTGATTCGAATGCACAACGCAAACGAAAAAAAGATGAAAAAAAAGATAATAAAGAAGCGGCTTTGGAAGCATTGGCAGGAGAAAATACAAATTCAGCCCGTGAAACCGAAATATATTTAATTGAGGGAATGAAATTTAGTAGTATTGATGAAAATCGAAAAGCATTAGAAAGTTTTAGAAAGGCTTTGTTGGTGGCAGGTAATAATAATGCTACTATTAATTTTAAATTAGCAGAGACTTGTTACAAATTAAACCAAATGCCTGAAGCGGAAGGTTATGCTAAAGATGCTTTGAGCAAGGAGAAAAATAATAAGTTTATCTACTTAATGTTGGCAAATATTTATAGTTCGCAACGCCGTTATGAAGATGCTATTAATACATTCAAACAATTATTAACCATAGAAAATGCACCTATTGAGTATAATTATGAATTGGCTGAATTATACCTAAAAAATGAAAATCCGCAAAAAGCATTAGATTGTTATGATAAATTAGAAAAATATTTTGGAGCAATGGAGAATATTATTCAACAAAAACAACGTATTTATTTACAAATCAATCAAACTGATAAGGCAATTCAAGAAGGCCAGAAATTAATTGATGCTAATCCAAATAATTCAAGATATGTGGTTAATTTAGCAGATATGCTTTTAAATTATCAAAAAACAGAACAAGCACTACCTTTGTTAGAGAAAATTGCCAAAGAACAAGATGCTGACCCGCGTACCTATTTGTTGTTAGCAAAAATTTATCAAGATAAAAATGATGAAGAAAAATCTTTGTATTATCTTAAAAATGCTTTTCAAAGTCCTGATATTGACCCTTATGATAAGGCAAAAATTATTAATTTAATATTACAAAAAACGCCTGAAAAAGCGAATAAACCTGAAATTACTGAATTGGTGCAAATTCTACAAAAAGCGCATCCAGACCATATTAAAATACTAATCTTACAAGCAGATGTTGAATTGATAAGAAAAAATAAAAAACAAGCCTTAGCATTTTATACAATAGCAGCACGAAAAGAAGTCAATAACATTGAGGTTTGGAAAAGAGTTTTAGGTTTAGAAGCTGAATTACAACAACCTGATAGTTTGGCAAAACACGCTGAAATGGCATTAGAGCATTTTCCTAATTATGCACCTTTTTGGTTGTATTATGGGAATGGATTGGCAGGTAAGAAAAATTATCAAAAAGCATTGACATCTTTTCAAGAAGGGAAAATGTTGTCGGTTAATAATAAAGAATTAAAATTGGATTTTTTCATTCGTTTGGGTGATACTTACAATGCTTTGCAACGTTATACAGAGGCAGATAAAAGTTTTCAAGAGGCTTTAAAAATAGATGAAAATAATGCTTTTGCTTTGAATAGTTACAGTTATTATTTAGCAAATCGTAAAGAAAAATTAGATGAAGCAATGAAAATGGCATCAAAATTAACAGAAAAATATCCTGATAATCCTATATTTTTAGATACTTATGGTTGGGTATTGTATGCGAAAGGTGATTATAAAAAATCAAAAGCCATTTTTGAAAAAGTTTTACAAAAAAACACTGATAATGGTGCTTATTTTGAAAGATATGGAGATGTTTTGTATCAATTAGGAGAAAGAAATTTGGCATTAGAACAATGGCAAAAAGCAAAAAAAATTGGTGGAACAACTATATTAATTGATAAAAAAATTATAGACAAAAAATTATATGAATAAATAATACGGCAAGTTTTATTTTTGGATATAATTAAAAAAAACGTTTCATTTTTTAATGAAACGTTTTTTTTTATTTTATGATGAATACCTAACTACTTAAACAATTGATAATTTGATTACATTTGTACGTAATTTTTTCTCAATAGGCATACTTGCCAAATGGATAATTTTATTACCTTTTTCGATATAATCATTTTTAAGTAAAAAGTTTTGTAAATCATCAAAAGTATCATCAGTAGAAACAAATTTATCATAAAAGAATGCTTTTACGCCCCATAATAAATTAAGTTGATTGATAATATTTTTGTTAGAGGTAAAAATAAAAATATTTGCCTTTGGACGATGACTTGCCAATCTAAAAGCTGTATAACCTGAAGAAGTCATACCAATAATTGCTTTTGCACCTACATCATCAACCAAATAATTAGCGGCTGCAATGACAGTATCATTATCAAAAGAGCTAGAGTTTTTATCGATTCTTAGATTTTTTTTGTAAATACCACTAATTTCATCTTCTACCATTCTGATAGTTTTTGTCATACTTTCTACTACTAAGATAGGATATTTTCCTGCTGCTGTTTCTCCACTTAGCATCACTGCATCAGCCCCATCTACTACTGCATTTGCTACATCATTGGTTTCAGCTCTTGTTGGTCGAGGATTATCAATCATACTCTCCATCATTTGTGTTGCAACGATGACAGGTTTTGCCGCTTTATTGCATTTTGCGACCATCATTTTTTGAATAGTTGGGACGGCTTCAAAGCCTACTTCTACTCCTAAATCACCCCTTGCAACCATCAAAGCATCAGAGGCTTCTATGATTTCATCTATATTTTTAACGGCTTCAGGACGTTCTATTTTAGCAACAATTTTTGAACTTTTGCCTTTCAATTTGATTGTATGCCTCAAAATTTCTATATCAATTGCATTTCTAACAAAAGAAAGTGCAATCCAATCTACGTCATTTTCTAAACCAAACATCAAATCTGTGGTATCTTTTTCGGTCAAACAAGTAGCAGAAACAGGGCTATCAGGAAGGTTAATTCCTTTTTTTGGTTTGATAATTCCACCATAAACTACTTGAGTTTGTACTACAATACCGTCAGTAGCAATCACTTTAAGTTCTATTTTTCCATCATCAATTAAAATAGCATCACCAGGTCGTACATCTTTGGAGAGTGCTTTATAAATAGTTGTCAATCTTTGCGGTGTACTGGGTGCATCTTCTGTACTGATTTCAATTTTTTGACCGCTGATAATTTCAAAAGGTTCACCTTCTAATAAGCCTAAACGAATTTTTGGACCTTGTAAATCTTGTAAAATACCAATATTAATTTTGTATTCGCTATTAATATCTCTAATAATTTTGATGACTGCCAAATGTTCTTCGTGTGAACCATGCGAAAAATTAAGTCTAAATACATTTACTCCTACTTTGATAAGTTCGAGCATTATTTCTTTTGTATTACAAGATGGACCTACTGTGGCAACGATTTTTGTTTTCTTTAAAGGAGATTTCATTTTATTTTTTATGTTTTTATTATTCAATTTTGCAAATGTAAGCATTTTTTTAAATAAAATAACAAAATTAATTTATTTTTTGAATTAGTAATGAAAATTAAGCAAAATTAAAGATTATAATAAGATTTTTAAAAAATACATTGTGGGAGTGTATTGGTTGAAATTTAATAAAAGTGATGGAAGAATGAAAGTAAAAAATATACTTATCCACACCTCCCCACTTCAATCTATTTTTTTGCTTATGATACCACAAATATAAGTAACCCATTTTAAACCCTAACTTTTCTTTTTATTAGGTAACTATATATAAGTAATTGATAGTCAATCAATTAATTGTGAAAATATACCCTAAATATTAGGTAGTTTT
>RDZP01000112.1 GCA_004294005.1 Cytophagia bacterium | reverse complement strand
TTTTTTCAAGACAGGATTACAAGATTTTCAAGACTTTTTTTCGTTTTGAAATTTATCATTTTTTCAAGACAGGATTACAAGATTTTCAAGATTTTTTTTGGTCTTAAACATTTTTAAATTATCTAATCAGCCATTAGCATTTGTGGTCCAATCCAACCATCAGAAAGATTAAAATGAATACCTGCCAAAAACTGAGGAAATATATCAAAATCATTTTTTTGATATATTTTTTTATTTTGTTGTAAACTTAATTGATTGCCTATCACAGCACCTGCTTGTATAACAAATCTCAAATTTTTATGGTATTTATATTGTAAAATCGTATTGATTTCTAATTGTCTATTTTGAAGTGTAACAGTTTTATCATCTGAATTAGGCAAAAAACGATTATTGATATTATTCATATTTACCTGAAAAAATTGCGGATTAACTCTCAATCTTATATTTGTTTTATTATTCCACTGATAATTAAAAGCAAGACTAATTGGCAAGAGCAAATTAAAATCCCATTTATTTGATAATTGCCTATTCAAACCAATAATTGGCACAGGCAAAAACCTTCCTGCCTGCGTATAAGCAAGTGCAACACCAAAAATATTTTGTTTTTTAAGTCCTAAAATTCCTATATTTGCCACACCTACGATACCAAAAGGTTTGATTGTATTGATAGAATTGAGGTCTTGAACAGTGCCAACATTCGCCATATAAAGCCAAACTCCTTTTCTGATGCCCGCTCTAATATGCGTCAAACCTAATGATAAATTACCAAAAGTTCTTATTTCAGGAGTAATATTAGAATCAAAAAAACGCACTCCTGCATTGATAGAAAGAAAGGTTTGACGAAAGCCTACATCCATTTTTGAAAAATTAAAATTTGCCAATTCCAAAGATGCCTTGCTTTTTAAAGAAAACATAGATTGAAATTGTATTTGTTGCATTTGATAGCGAACATCAGTACTATTTTGTTCGGGTAAATATAAATAATTGACTCTATAACCTGTCTTGAATAAAAAAGGTAAATTTAAACTTTGTGCCCAAAAATGAGAAGGATAAAATAGAAAGATAAAAAATAGAAAAGTAATTATTTTTTTCATATTGATAAGTTATTTTTTGTTTTTTGACAATAATACTGACAAAAAACAGAAAGATTACAAAAAACAAATCAAAAAACTGGTTATAAATAAAAAAACTCTCCCAACATTATTGAGAGAGTTTTTGATTACACACAAACTATTGACAATCAAAATAGTTTTCTTTCACTTAAATTTTGCAATTAATCCAACCACTAAAAAACTTTCTTCTCTAATCACAATGCAAAGATAAAGGAAATATTATTAGTTCGAAAATCAATTTTATAATTCTCATTACTTATGTATGTTTTTTATAAAAAATTAATTTTTTTTATTTATAAATCTGCCAAAAAAGCGATTTTTACGCCACTGTTGAAATTAAATAACTTACATAACCAATATAAATAGTAATCAAAATCACACCTTCGCTTCGACTTATCATTCGTCCTCTTCCTGCTAACACAAAAGTAAACATCATCACACTCGAAAAAATGGTCATTAATATATCAATCAAAGCGGTTGGACTCGAAAAAGGCAAAGGACTAATGCTTGCACTTAAACCCAAAATAAAGAACACATTAAATATATTAGAGCCAACCACATTACCAATAGCAATGTCTGAATTTTTCTTGTATGCCGCAGCAGCAGAGGTTGCTAATTCAGGCACAGATGTACCTGCTGCAATAATTGTCAAACCGATAATTGCATCACTTAATCCTCCTAATTTGGCAATGGTTATCGCTCCTTTTACTAACCAATCTGAACCAAAATATAAAAATACTAATCCCCCGATAATAAATAAAGTTGCCCTTCCTGTTGTCATCAAAGGCTTTTCTTTTAATTCCTCATGCATTTCTCTAGATAAATCATCTTTCAAATCTTCTTTTGTATTACGGGAAGCATACACAGTATAATACATAAAAACAGCAAAAAAGCCTAATAAAATCATTCCATCAGTTCGAGTAATGACATTTTTGACAATGGTATTGCCTGTTATCAGAGAGCCATCAAAAAATACATCATTTGCCATTACGCCCACCACCAAGGCAGCCAACAAACTCATTGGAATTTCTATCCAAACAGATGCACTCTGAACACGCACAGGATAAATTACCGCTGCAATTCCTAAGATAATGAATACATTGAATATATTACTACCCAAAATATTTCCAATAGCAATATCAGTTTTTCCACTCATAGATGCCATAATATTCACCGCTAATTCGGGTGAAGATGTACCAAAAGCGACGATGGTTAGTCCAATAATTAAATCCGAAATATTAAATTTTTTGGCAATCGTAGAGGCACCGTCTACCAAAATATTAGAGCCTATAACTGTAAGAACAACACCTAAGGCAATTAAGCCTACACTAATGAGAATTTCCATATTTTTTTATACGTGTGAATAATTTATTTATTTTTTAATAATTTTGAAGTATTTTTTTTATTAATTTATCAAACAAGAATTTTTATTTTACCAAGCCATCGTGCATTCTTTTTTAGTACCATTTGGATAAATACCTTTTATAACTGCATTTAGATTTTTTTCTTTACACTCTTGTAACATTTTTTGAATATCTTGTACGTTTTTCATTTGTTTTCCTTTTATTTCAGTAATAATAAATCCATCTCTAAAATCACAATCTTTGAATTTCCCTTTCCCAATTACTAAAATTTTTACACCATTATCAATATCAAATTTTTGTTTTTCGTCAGATGTAATTCTTCTCATGCTTGCACCCAAGACTTGTTTCATATCTTTTTGATATTTTTTGGATTTTTTTGGCATATTTTCCCCATTTTTCCCTAACAAAGTTACTTGTGTGGTTTGTGGTTTGTTATTCCTCCAGAAAATAATTTTCATTTTATCACCTGGTCTTTTGAGTGCAATTTCTGTTTGTAATTCAGCCAAATTATTGATGTTTATATTATCCACTTTTATTATCACATCATTTTTTTTAAGCCCACTTTTATCAGCTACTCCTCCTGATGTTACTCCTATTAAAATAACACCTTTTACTTCTGATAAATGATTTTTTTCTGCAATATCAGCCGTTACACTTTTTCCACTCACACCCAAAACACCTCTTTGACTTTCACCATAATTCATCAAATCATCACTTATTTTTTTAACGAGATTAACAGGAATTGCAAAAGAATATCCTGCAAAAAAACCTGTCTGAGTAGCAATTGCTGTATTAATTCCTACCAATTCACCTTTTACGTTCACCAAAGCGCCACCTGAGTTGCCCGGATTGACCGCTGCATCAGTTTGAATAAATGCTTCAACAGAATAATTATCCTCCAACAAACTAATACTCCTCCCTTTTGCACTCACAATTCCCGCTGTTACGGTAGAAACCAAATCAAAAGGATTTCCAATGGCTACTACCCATTCTCCTATTTGTACTTCATCAGAATTTCCATACTTTAAAAAAGGCAAAGAATTTTCATCAATTTTAAGCAATGCCAAGTCTGTACTCGAATCAGTACCAATCAATTCAGCAGTATAACTTCTTTTATCAAACAATATAATATCGATTGTAGTAGCATTATTAATAACATGTCGATTTGTAACTACATAACCATCTTCAGATACAATCACGCCTGAGCCAGATGAATGATGTCTTCTTGGACCATCACTGCCATAATCTTCATAATTTTCTTCTTCTGAATTTGCGGCAACTCTATTAGCATATTTCACTTTAATATGTACCACAGAAGGCAAAGCAACTTTAGAAGCATTCATAAAATTGATACCATCGGGTACTTTTATGTTTACTTTTCTTGAAGCAAAAATATTTTCAGGTTGTATTTGTTTACGGATATTATTCTTAGGTTGAGTGAGCCACCAAAAACCTAATAGACTACACAATCCACCTAAAAAAGAGGATAATAATAAAAAGAATAATAATTTTCGTATGGACATTTTTTGTTCGACTTTCCTTAATTTTTTTCAAAAATAAGATTTATTTCAATAAAATACAAAAATATAAATAAAAATAATTTATTTTTTTGAAAAAATGGTTGATTATAGCCAAAATTAAACTATAATTAAAACGAATATAGAATTTTTTTTACTCCAAAAAGTTTAACAGAAATAAGTAGTAAAACCAAAAACTATAAGTAATTTAGACAATTTTAAAGTATAATTTTGTAGATGCAAAAAAGCATGTAGATAACGTTGGTTTTATGGATTTAAAACTTTTTTTAGTTCTTTTTTTAAACCTTACTTAACAGCAATTGCTAAAGTTTGCTGTACTCTTACGTTTTGTCCTCTTTGTTTGCCCGGTTTCCAACGTGGTGCATTTTTAAGACATTTAATTACCTCCTCATCACAACCTGCTCCTATTCCCTTGATTACTTTAATATTAGATAATGCACCATCTTTTTCGACAACAAATTGCACAAAAACTTGTCCTTTAATACCTTTTTGTTTTGCTTGTGTAGGTCTTTTGATATTGTCTTCAGTATAACTATAAAATGAACTTAAACCTCCTTGTGGTGTAGGCGGATGTTCGCTTACCTTGTAAACTACTTCGGTATTTTGTGCTGTTATTTTTAGTGAATAAATACATAAAAAACCAAATAAAAAGTGGAAAAAAGTGATTTTAGTCATACTATTAAGACGTTATTTTGTTATTCAGTTGCAAAGTTATTATTTTTTTTATAATATCAATAATTTTAATACAAAATTTTATTTTATTTTCTATTTTGATATATAATATCACAATAATTGTGCTTTTTTTTTGTTGGCAACACTAAAAATAATTTTATTTTTCAATCAAAAATATATATTTACGAAAAACAGAACATTTTTTTTTCTTTTGGTTTGAAATTAACAATCTACATTTTACGAATAACTTATAATTATTCAATGAATTTTTATAAATATTTTGTTTTCTAATGAAATAATGATTATTTTTGCATTAAAATTTATAGATTGTAAAAATCAATACTCTATAAAGAAAATCTATATATCAAAAAAATGAAAAAAAAAATTAACAATTATTTTTATTTTATAATTATTTTACTATTTATTGCTTGTAGCACAGACAAAGAAAGTACGCTTAACAACAAAAATACCGAAAAAATAACCAAAGAACAAAATAAAAACAATAAAAATAAAAACGACTCTGATACTATAACCAAAGAAAAAGGCACAACAAAAGACAAAAAAGAAATAGATGAAAAGGAAAAATCTACTTTGATTTCAATGGCAAAAAAACTATACCAAGAACTAATTAAAAAAGGAAATGTAGAATTTGCACCTATTGATAATCAAGTAATTAGCCAAGATACATCTTTTAAAGTAAAACAAGATTTGTATGAAATTAACTTCGCCACTGCTTGTTTGAATGATAGTTTGGTGGCACAAGAAATGTCAGATTTCACCTCCAAAAAGAGTTTTATTTTGGCACATAATTATGAAACTGATATTTCTTTCACTATTAATGGAAAACCAAGTACAAAAAAAACAATTCACAAAGAATTATTTAAAAATAAATTAGAAAATGCTTTTTTACAAAAATCTATTATCAAACACCCACAATTTGTAAAATTTGATGAAGCAAAAAATGAAGCAATTTTTGAGTTTATTATTGGAGTACCCAATACTGATTGGTTAGTGATTGCAGCAGTGAATCTCAATCCGCAAGGAAATATAAGAATTGTAGACATTATGATGCCTGATATGTAAAATGGATACTTTTTGGACAATTTTAACAGGGATTTTCGTTGGTTTACCTTGTGCTTTATTGGGCTGTTTTTTATTGTTACGAAAGATGACAATGATGGGTGATGCGATTGCACACGCAGTTTTGCCTGGTTTAGTGATTGCCTATCTATTGGCACAATCGCGCGCTACCCCTATTTTGATGTTAGGTGCAGGCTTATTGGGTGTTTTTATTACAATATTAATAGAAACACTACAAAAAAAGGCAAAAATGCAGCCTGAATCTTCAATTGGTATTTCATTTACTTTTCTTTTTGCTGTTGGCATTATTCTTCTTACACTTTTAGCAGGGAAAATTGACCTTGACCAAGATTGTGTTTTGTATGGTGATATTGCTTATATAGTCTTAAAACTTGGTTTTTGGAATATTCCTTCAGCAGTATTAACATCAGGTTTTTGGCTTTTGTGTGTTATTATTTTTATTTTTTTGAGTTATAGAAGTCTTTGGCTAACAACTTTTGATAAAAATTATGCGCAAGTCATTGGTATTTCTGTTGTTTTTTGGCACTATGCTTTAATGAGTGCTGTTTCGTTTACTGTTGTACTCTCTTTTGAAGCTGTAGGAGCAATTTTGGTAGTGGCTTTTTTGATTGTCCCTGCAGCAGCAGCTTATTTGGTAAGTAAAAAAATGAATATGATGTTATTATTAGCTTGTTTGATAAGCATCATAGGTGTAATTCTTGGTTATTTTTTAGCCGTTTTTTTAAATGCATCTATCGCAGGTAGCATTGTGACTTCATTGGGTTTTTTGTTTTTATTAGTACTTTTTTATAGTAAAGTCGTTACGAAAAAATTGATTTAAAGAGTAGAGGGAAAATAGATATTTTTTTAAATCAATATTTACCATCTTTATCAAAAAGAATGTATTTTGTGAAAATCAATACAAATACAAAAGTATTAGTGCATAAATTGGTAAAAGAATAAAATATTAATAGTATTTAACCAAAAAGCATTTCGAAGAATATCGTTTGAAATGGTTTTTTTTGATAGAATAGGTTGATTACAAACTAAAAATTATAAAAAAACAAGTGCTTTGCTTCAAAAAAAAAAAATTGAATAAAAAAAAATAAAAATTGAAGTCATATATTTTTTTAACTAAAAAAAAGTATTTAACTTTGCATTGTCGGTCCAATTTAATACAAATAAAAAATGAAAAACAAAATCAGTCTAATTCTTGTTTGTTTTTTTTGTTTATTAAGCAACTTTATACTTAATGCACAAACAAAAACAAACCACGAACAACTTAAAAAAAATGCTCGTTTAGCAGAATCTCAATTTAAAAAAACACAAATTGAGGTAAAAAAGAAGGCAAAACAAAGAAACCTTCAATTAAAAGGTTATGACCAAAAAGGAAAATATTTTTGGTTACATCATTTTGATGGCAATGACAATCCCGTATATTATGGCACAAGGAATAATAGTGCTTCCGCTTCTACTATCAGAGCAAGCCGACTATGGAACAATGGTGGTGCAGGATTTAATCTTGAAGGGCAAGGTATGGAAGTAAGTACTACACGCGCAAGATTAGGTATGTGGGAACCAGGTGTAGCAAGATTGACACACGTCGAATTTGGTGGAAGACTTACTATGCGTGATGGTACTACTTTTTCGGGTGATAATGGTGATAATAAACACGCTACTCACGTGGCAGGAACTATGATGGCATCAGGAGTAAATGCGATTGCAAAAGGAATGTCACCACAAGCAAAAATGGATGGCTACGATGCTAACAATGACTTGGCAGAAATGAACACTGCGGGAAACGAAGGAATGTTATTGTCTAATCATTCTTACGGGCAAAACCTCCCTGCTGCAGGACAAGCACAAGATATTGCAAGAGGACGTTATGATGATGAAGCCAAAAGTTGGGACGACCTTTGTGTTGCCGCTCCTTTTTATTTACCTGTTCAAGCCTGCGGAAATGATAGAGATGACGCAAGTCCAAATATGACTTATGATTTATTATTAGGAAGCAGTACCGCTAAAAACACTTTAGGAATTGGTGCTTGTCAAGTCCTTACAAGTCCTTATTCACAACCTTCTGATGTAGTTATTGGTAGTTTTAGTTCTTATGGACCTACTGATGACGGAAGAATTAAACCTGATTTAGTGGCACCAGGCGTAGCGATTACCTCGTCTATTTCTTCAGGAGATAACAACTATGAAGCGCAAGATGGAACTTCAATGGCAGGTCCAGCCGCAGCAGCAGCACTTTTTTTAGTACAACAACATTATAAAAATCTTAATAATGGCACTTTTATGCGTGCTGCCACTTTAAGAGGTTTAGCAATTCACACTGCGGAAGAAGCAGGAACTACAGCAGGCCCTGATTATGGTTTTGGTTGGGGACTTTTGAATGTAGAAAAATGTGTGCAAGTAGTTTCAAATACTTCTCAAACACACTTATTAACTCAAGAATCATTGAACAATAATGCAACTTTTACAAGACAAATTACAGTAGCAGGCGGACAACCATTAAAAGTTACTATTTGTTGGGCTGATTTAGGGGCTACACCTTTAGCTGAAAATGCAGCAAATATCAACAATCGCACTTCGAGATTGGTAAATGATTTAGATGTCCGTATTTTAGATGCAAATAACAATGTAATTGCTGATTTGCCTTGGAAACTCAATCCTGATAGCCCTACTGCAGCCGCCACAAAAGCTGATAATTTGGTAGATAATATTGAGAGAATTGATGTAGCCAGTTTGGCAGCAGGAACTTATACAATTAGAGTTACACATAAAGGAACTTTAGCCAATGCACAAGCATTTTCTTTAATTGTAACAGGAATTACTACTCCAAGCGTTGCACCAACTATTACATCTTTTACACCAACAAGTGGAACGGTAAGTACAAGTGTAACCATCACAGGAACTAACTTTACAGGCGCAACTGTTGTATCTTTCAACAATGTAAATGCTACAACTTTTAATGTCGTAAGTGCAACTTCTATCACTGCCACTGTACCAACAAGTGCAACCACTGGAAAAGTAAGAGTAACAACC
>RDZP01000111.1 GCA_004294005.1 Cytophagia bacterium | reverse complement strand
AAAACTACCTAATATTTAGGGTATATTTTCACAATTAATTGATTGACTATCAATTACTTATATATAGTTACCTAATAAAAAGAAAAGTTAGGGTTTAATATTTGGGAAAGTCAGAAAACAATAAAAAAAGCCTTGCAAATTTTTGCAAGGCTTTTATTCTGCTTAAACAGACTTTTTTGTGGAATTGGAGGGATTCGAACCCTCGTCCGAACTCGATACCCTTAATACCTTCTACAAGTTTATTCGTTTATCTGATTTAAGAGAACTTATAGGAAAACGACATCGTTTAAGCCTCCGATTTACTGTTATTTCATTTTGACTTAGCATCATCATCAAAACTATCTTTTACTGTCGACACCTTGTAGTTCCCAATGGTAAAGAAGCAAACGGGCAAGATGCTTGCAAATAGTTTCTTGTTACAGAAATTTATCTTTTAATACATTAATTCTTTAAGAATTAAGCAGCAAGTGCATAAGTATTTTCGCCACTTATAATGCGATAGGCAATTTTTGAAAAGAGTCACCTAACACCTCTTTACTTGCTTATATTAGACTACTCAAGCCGTCAAAACCGGTCAACCCCAAATAATTAAAAATCAGTACATACAATAACGTTAATAAAATTAAAAAGTTTCAAAAATAATATTTATTTTTGAAACTTTTTAATTTTTGATTATCTAATAATTGTTACAGCACCCATTTTAGTAATTTTTTGCCTTTTCTGCAAAATATTTTCATAGGTAGCTTTCCAATTATAAATACCATCAGGTGCTTTAAGTCCATACCTTGTACCGTCCCATTTATCACCTCTTTCATAGGCTACAAAAACTACTTCTCCCCAACGATTATATACTTTTAGGTCTAATTTTGAGAAATCTTCTCCAAATATTTCCCAAACATCATTCAATCCGTCTCCATTTGGACTAAAAGCAGTTGGTAAAAATAAACTTGGTTCACAAGATACTTGTACTGTAAATTGTATTTTTTTCAAAGGACAACCCGACTGATCTTTTACCTGCACATTATATACGCCTGCATCTGCATCACCTCTTACACTAAAAAATCTAAAAGTTGTAACATTGCCTGACCAAGAATAAGTTAAAATCTTTCCAGCTGCAATGTATGCTTGTTCCTCTGCCAAAGTCAATGCTTCTAAAGGATAGCCCGTAGGTGGAGGACAAATTTTCAACTCAATTTCTTCTTCTGTAAATGTACTTGGTTCCACGATTTTTACGGTCTTTGTAATTGTATTACTGCAAGTATTATTATCAGTATAAGTATAAGTAATAGTCAAAACTTGATTAACAGCATACAAGGTTGGATTTAGTGTGCCACTTGGTGTACCATTAATACTAAAAACTCCTCCTGCAGGATTGGCAGTCATTATCAAAGGCACTGCTTGTGAACAATATTCATCAGGAACATTTCCAAATGATAAAATAGGCAATGGATTGATAGCAACTGTTTTTGTAATTGTATTTTGACAACCCGTGTTAGGGTCTGTAAAACTAAATGTAAGCGTTTGATTGCCTACACCTACTGTAGAAGGTACAAAAGATGCTAAATTTTGATTTTGAATTGTCCCATTTGCCAATGTTATTTTTATATTCGGTGTAACTGCTAAGGTATAAGAAACACAATAACCATTATTTACATTTTGGATTTCTAAAATTGGTTTTGGATTTACTTTTACAACTTGCGTAATATCATTAAAACAACCCGCATCAGTTGGAGAAACATAATTATATTTTATGGTATAATTGCCTGCACCCAAAGCAGTAGCATTAAAATCGGTGGCGGCTGTTCCGTTGATAGTAAATGTTCCACCTGTCGGAGTGGCTTGTAAACTAAATATTTGTGCATCAATACAATATTCAGTTTGTAAACCTACAAAAGAAAGCGTTGGTCTTGTGTTGATAGTTACAGTTTTTGATAATGTATTACTACAACCATTTGCATCTGTAAAACTTTGAATCACTGTATAAGTTCCCAAGCCTAAAGTGGTAGGATTGAATTGAGTAGCACTCACCCCATTGATTGTAAATGTTCCACCTGTAGGCGTAGCAACCATATTGAATGCAGGGCTTGATAAACAATAACTTGTTCCTACATTATTGCTAATAATAGGCAAACTATTAACTGTTACTGTTTTTGTAATTGTATTCGTACAACTGTTAACATCTGTAAAAGAATATACAACAATATGATTGCCTGCACCTAATGTATTTGGACTAAAGTCTGTGCCTATTGTGCCATTGATTGTGAATATTCCACCTGTAGGCGTAGCGGTAAGTGTGGTATTACTAGCTGATACACAATAAGCATTATTCAAATTACTAAAAGACAATATAGGCAATGCTTTTACCTCTACAATTTGTGTAATATCATTGAAACAACCTGCGTCAGTAGGTGATACATAATTATATTTTACTGTATGATTGCCAACTCCCAAAGTAGCAGGATTGAAATTTGTGGCAGTAATATTATTGATAGTAAATGTGCCTCCTATTGGTGTGGCAGATAAATTGACAATAGGACTATTCACACAATAAAATGTGTTTAAGCCAACAATATTTAAAGTAGGTTTGACATTGATAACAACAGTTTTTGATAATGTATTACTACAACCACTTGCAGGGTCATTATAATTTTGAACGACTGTATAAGTGCCTACTCCTAAGATAGCAGGATTTAAAGTAGTTGCTGTTGTGCCATTGATGGTAAACGTTCCGCCCGGCGTTCCTGTCATTGTAACTGTAGGACTCGATAAGCAATAACTTTCTTTTACATTATTCGTCAGTGTTGGTAAATTAATGACACTAACACTTTGTGTTTTTGTATTGGTACAAGTATTGGCATCAGTATAAGTATAAATAACATTATGTGTCCCTACTCCTAAAACAAAGGGATCGAACTGTGTATTTGTATTACCATTGACAGTAAAAGAACCACCCGCAGGCGTTCCTATTAAATTGACAGCAGTTGCACCCAAACAATAAACTGCATTTAAACCTGTGATATTTAATATAGGTAATGGATTAACTACTATGCTTCTTGTAAGAGTATTTGTACAATTTGTTGTTGGATTGGTGTAAGTGTAAATCACACTGTGTGTCCCTGTTCCCAATGTTGTTGGATTGAAAGAAGTAGCCAATGAGCCATTTACATTAAACGCTCCTCCTATTGGATTGGCAGTGCCAGCCAAAGTAAAAGCTGCCTCACTTACACAATAATTACTTTTCCAAGTACTTCCCCAAGTCAAAACAGGCAAAGCAATTACATCTACTGATTTTGTAGTAGTAGTAGCGCAACCTGCACCTCCTATTGAATAAGTAATAATATGTGTACCAACTCCCAAAGCAGCAGGATCAAATTGGGTAGCTGTATTTCCTGCTATACTAAATGTTCCTCCTGTTGGATTAGCAACAAGTGGGACGGGTAATGCATTGACACAATAACTATTTGCCATTGTAATCGTGGGAGCCGTCTGTGGGGTTACGTTAATGGTTACTTGTTGTGTATTTGTACAAGTTCCTTTTATTCCTGTTACAGTATAAATGGTTGTAACCGCTCCTGCATTGGCAGTAAAAGTTGGGTTAGCACAATTAGTACAACTCAAGTTAGTTGCAGGACTCCAAGTATAACTATCCATACCTGAGGCAACCAAAGTTGTTGTTTGGTTGATACATAAAGTAGGTGGAGTAGAAGGAGTAACTACTAAAAAAGAAGGAATAACTTTTACACTCTGCGTAAAAGTACAAGTACCTATTTTTATAGTTACATTATAAGTTGCTTCTGTATTAATTGTATTTGTTTTGATTTGTTTACAATCAGGTGTAAGACAAGTAAAAGTACCATCAGTACTTGTCCAAGTATAAGTCTCAGCATCACGACAAGTAAAAATAACATCATCAGTTGTTTTGCATCTATATACCAAAGATGGACCTCCTGTTATGATAGGTACATTATTGATTGGTTGTAAATTTGTAGCATCTAAAATAGAGCCTGTCATGGAGGATATTTGTATAGAAGGCGTACAATTTGTCATTAGTCGCAATGTAAATGTTTCTGTTCCCTCTGGTAATACATCATTTTTAGGAATAAGAAATAAAGTCTTTGTTGTTTCGCCAATAGCAAAGTTCAAAGATAAAGGCAAAGCAGTAATATTACTTCCATTAAATTCAATATCATAATCTAAACCAAACTCTGCAATTCCTGCCCCCAATGTTCCTTGTTGCAACTGAAAAATCTCAGCACTATTTGTAAATGCCCTTGTAATTGTAATAGGAACTCTTGCACAACCTTCCATAATTCCACCCAAAGATGGTGATAAATTGGCACTAAAAGTTGGCACATTGCTATTGACTTGTTCAATGAATACCGCAGTATCAAATCTTCTATCACCAACATCTGCCACTAATAAACGTAAAGTATAAGTTTGACAAGGAATCACGTCAATACTTGCCACTAAATCCTTAGTAAAACCACCATAACTAAACGCATAAGTACCCAATGTATTGCTTGTATTACCCACCGAATTAGATTGATAAAATGCTGTATTAGTAGTTTGATTGATGCTTCGGATAGATACTGGAGTTGAAGTGCCGGGTATCAAAGCAATATTTCTCTTATCATAAGCAGGTTGTCCTGTAACTGGATTCGGACCTGTAACCAAAAAAGCAAACGCATCAACAAATCCAGCAGTTGGATTGCTAAATGCTTGGTATTCCTCTGAGGCTAATGTATATTTAAAAAATATTTTATCACCGATAGGGGTTATTTGAAACTCTATTCCTGCCCTATCAAAAGTAGCAGAAGGAACACCAGCCGCAGTAAGTATAGCGGTTAAATCAGGGTCATCTTCTGAAACTCCACTCAAAGCACTCCAATTTCCGTCGGCAAAAAAAGTAGAGTTGGGCGTTGCAGTCCTAAATCCATCAGCTACTTGCCCTGAGGATATAACCATTCCACTATCTATAGGTAATTGTGTAAAACCTGCCTGTGTAGGTATACCTCTTTTGAATTTTCCGTAAGAAGGTCTATTTCCACCTATCAAACTTACTGTAGCAGGGTTAATGCTTACTCCTTGTCCTGTCATTTGCTGGATAACGGTAGCGGCATTAATACCTGGCACTCCTCCACCTGGGTTAATAACTAACTGTGCTTTTACTTGTATGGAAAAAACAAGTAGGAACAAAAAAATATAAATTTTTTTCATGATGATAAAGAATTAAATACACCCAAGAGAAAGTAATGTTTTTATGATAAAACTTACTTTCTCTCTTTTATATTTTATGCGAATTTTAAATAATATTTTTTATTTTCAATATTTTACAACAAGTATTTTAAAAATTATTCCCATTCCATTCTTGGTAAAGGGCTTGTATTTTGTGAAACAAACATCTCTTTTTGGTATTTAAAGTAAGCTGTAATAGCTATCATTGCAGCATTATCAGTACAATACTCTAAGGCAGGAATAAAAACTTTCCAATTATTTTTCTCTCCTTCTTCTCTTAAAAGACTTCTCAAACCTGAATTAGCCGAAACCCCACCTGCAATCGCTATTTGTTTGATATTGGTTTGTTTGACCGCTTTTTTTAATTTTTTGATTAAAATTTGTAATAAAGTATGTTGAACAGAAGCACAAATATCTGCTAAATTTTCTTGAACAAAGTTAGAATTTTTGATTTGGTTATTATTTAAAAAATTTAAAAATGCTGTTTTTATTCCACTAAAAGAAAAATTTAAAAGGGGCATTTCTACTACTGGAAAACCAAAACGAAGTGGATTTCCTTCTTTGGCGTATTTATCTATCAAAGCACCACCTGGATAAGGTAGTCCCATAATTTTTGCTGTTTTATCGAATGCTTCTCCAACTGCGTCATCTTGTGTTTCACCCAATATCTCCATCACTAAATAATCTTTTACTAACACAATTTGCGTATGTCCACCACTTACAGTCAAACATAAAAATGGGAAACTTGGCTTTTCTTCTCCAATAAAATGTGCTAAAACGTGTGCTTGAATATGTTGTACTTCAATTAAAGGTATTTTTTTTGCCCAAGCCATACTTTTTGCAAATGAACTTCCTACCAATAATGCACCTAATAAACCTGGACCTCTTGTAAAACCAACAGCATCTAAACTATCTAAATCAATCCCTGCGGCTTTGATGGCAGCATCAACCACAGGTACTATATTTTTTTGATGTTCTCTTGATGCCAACTCAGGTACAACACCACCATACTGCTCGTGAATAATTTGTGTAGCAATAATATTAGAAAGAATTTTACCATCTTTTAATACAGAGGCAGAAGTTTCATCACACGAACTTTCTATTGCCAATAAAGTGCAAGGTTTTAAAAACATTCCTTTTTTATAACGTTTATTACATCTAAATATTGAAAAGTAAGCGAAATTTAAAATATTTTATTTTTTTTCGCTTCGCATCATTGCTGCTAATACCAATGAAAAAAATAAACCAAATAAAAAACCTCCAAAAACAGTGCCTACAAATAACATGTTAGGTTTTGAAAAAAAAGTTACCATTTCGCTAATAGCTGCCAAATCTTGTTCAGATAAATTAGATTTTTCGTATGCTTTCATCATCATAGCTTTGTACATTTCAGGTAATTTTGGATTCAAAATAGAAGCATTCAAAAATAAAAATAATGCTTCAAAAAAACCACCAACCGTAGAAGCTAAGACACCTAAGCCCAAACCTTGTTTGTAACTCATTAAATCATTATTTTGAGTTCTAAATTCTTTCAAACCAATCAGCATTCCTCCAATCCAAATCACTGATTTTAACCAAGAAAGTTCAAAATCATTTAATTCTAAAAAATAAACAGCGAGAGAATAACACCATACGCCAAGTCCGATAAATAGACCATATTTTAATGCAGTGCGAGTTGTCGACATTTTCTATATTTTAAGTTTTTGACCGCAAATATAAACAAAATATTAGAATTTTGTGTTTTTATACTATATATTTGCAAAAAAAAGAAATAAAAATCAATTTAAAATGTCTAATCGTATTTTTTTGCGTGTAAATAATATTACACAACAAACCACAGAGGCAGTCAGTATTACTTTTGATAATCCTGAAAATACTCGTCTTGATTATAAAGCAGGGCAATTTCTTACTTTTATTATACAAAAAGATGGAAAAGAAATAAGACGTGCTTATTCTTTATGCTCATCACCTACTACCGATGAATTGCCCGCAGTAGCCATCAAAAAAGTTCAAAATGGAAATATCTCTCAATATATGACCACTAATGTAAGAATAGGTGATGTATTAGAATGTTTGACTCCAATGGGTATTTTTACAACTGATTTTTTGGCTGATAACCACAGACATTTGGTTTTATTTGCAGGCGGAAGTGGTATTACACCTATGTTTTCTATTTTAAAAACCGCTTTATCTATTGAAAAAAATACAAAAATTTCTCTTATTTATGCCAATAAAGACAATGAAAATATTATTTTTAAAAATGAATTAGAAAGTTTAGAAAAACAATACGCAGATAGATTTAAAATAATTACAGTTTTAGAAAAAGCCCCATTCTTTTGGAATAAAGGTTATAAAGGCTATTTAGATACTGCTAAAATCAAAAAAATATTAGATAGTTTACCAAAAATAAATATCAGAGATACTGAATTTATGATGTGTGGTCCACAACCAATGATGAAAGTTATTGAAAATGCTTTCAAAGAATTATCATTGCCTTTGGATAAACTTAAAAAAGAAAATTTTAGTTTATCTCCTGAAGAATCTGCCGAAGGAAAAGCAAAAATTGATACCACTATTACTGCTAATGACCAAGAAGGATTTGAAGTAAAAGTAAAATATGATGGTGAAGAACATACTTTTAAAGTACCACCACAAAAAACAATTTTAGAGGTAGCACTTTCTTTGAATATTGATTTGCCTTTTTCTTGTCAAAGTGGAATGTGTACTGCTTGCTTAGGAAGATGTGTGGCGGGAAAAGTGCATTTAGACGAAGAAGACGCACTTACTCCAAAAGAATTAGCACAAGGAATGATTTTAACTTGTGTTGGACATCCAATTACAGACGGCGTAATTATCGAAATTGATTAAAATAAAAATAAATACTCAATAAGATGTTAAAAGAGTTTTGGAATGACTTTGTCAATTTGATATTTCCTGAAAATTGTTTGACTTGTAATCAAATTTTATCAAAAACAGAACAACAATTATGCGTACATTGTCAATATGAATTGCCTGAAACCAATGATTTTAAAGATAAAAATAATGAGTTGTATCAAAAATTAGCCGTTTATTTCCCTTTAGAATTTGCTGCATCTTATTTAGTATTTACAAAATTAGGAAAAACTCAAAAAATATTGCACGCACTCAAATACCATAATAACCCCGAAATTGGTGAAATTATTGGACAATGGTATGGAGATATTTTATACTCAAATGGATTTGAAAATCGATTTGATTTAATTGTTCCTGTACCATTACACCCAAAAAAATTAAAAATAAGAGGTTACAATCAAAGTGCCGCTTTTGGAAAAGGATTAGCAAAAGGACTTAAAATTGAACAAGAAGAAAATGGATTGACAAGACAAAAACATACAGATACGCAAACTAAAAAAACTAAAATAGAACGTTTTCAGAATGTATCCGACATATTTGAAGTTGCTGATAAAAGTATTATCAAAGGAAAAAGAATATTATTGGTTGATGATGTGATAACCACTGGGGCAACCATTGGAGAATGTTTGAAGGTTTTACATCAATGTTCTCCTGTTTCTTTGAGTGTTGTTACGATTGCTACACCACAATAATTTTTTTTTGAATAAATCATAAAAAAAATCGATTCTACTAAATTTTATACGGAAATTTATCGCAGGAAGCACGCGGATAACGCGGATTTTACGGATTTGAACGGATTTTTTGTTTTTGTAAAATTTTATCCGTATAAATGTTAGAAG
>RDZP01000110.1 GCA_004294005.1 Cytophagia bacterium | reverse complement strand
TTGAGCAATTGTAGTACACACTTTTAGTGTGTCGACACACTAAAAGTGTGTACTACAGTTTTTATTTTCCGTATAAATCTTAGTAGAACCAAAAAAATTAAATTTATTATCTAACTCTAAAGTATATTTTTAGGTAAAATAAGTTTTAAATATTTTTTTTCAATTCGTACAAATTGAAGGTTTGTACGCTAAAACAACATTTATTTATGAAAATTAAAATCATTTTTATATATTTGATTTATTGTGTTATGCCTTTTTTGGTGATGGCACAAAATAAAGTCAGTGGCATTGTACGCCCTGAAAATCAACCCAAAGAAACTTTAACAGGTGTAAGCATTTTTTGGGAAAATACACAAATAGGAACTACCTCTGATGAAAATGGTGCATTTTCTCTACCACTTCCTGATGGTTCTCAACGATTGATTTTTTCTTTTATTGGTTTTAAAAATGATACGATTAGTGTCAATTATGAAAAACCGTTAGAAATATTTTTAAAAGAAAATAAACAACTACAAGAAGTAGTCATCAAAGACAAAAAAATAGACATCGAAACGATTAAAACTGAAATATTGACAACAAAATCATTACAAAAAGCAGCTTGTTGCAATCTTTCTGAAAGTTTTGAAACCAATGCAAGTGTTGATGTTACGATTACAGATGCAATTACAGGTGGAAAACAACTCAAATTATTAGGACTTGACGGCGTTTATTCTCAAATTATGGTTGAAAATATGCCTCATGTCAGAGGTTTATCTGCTCGAAGTGGTTTGCATTTAATTTCAGGAACATCTATCAAATCGATTGAAATCAACAAAGGGGCAGGTTCTGTAGTCAATGGTTATGAATCAATGACAGGACAAATTAATGTGGAATTGGCAAAACCCGAAAGTTCAGAAAAATTATTATTGAATGGTTTTATTAATCCTTTTGGAAGATGGGAACTCAATGCTAATACAAGCCAAAAAATTAATTCAAAATGGAGTACAGCAGTTTTAGCACATACAAGCCATCTTCAAAATGCAATAGACCAAAATATGGACGGCTATATGGATACACCCAAATTTTCACAATATAACCTTATCAATCGTTGGAAATATGAAGGAAAATCAACCGAAGCACAATTTGGATTTAGATTTGTAAACGATACAAAATTAGGCGGACAATCAGCACACAATCATAATGACCATCAAAACCAAACTTTATATGGTGCAAGTGCAGCGTTAAAACAATATGAAGCGTGGTCAAAAATTGGTTTTGTTTCCAAAAAAGTAGAAGGAAGAAGCGTTGGTTTTATTTTTAATGCAAAGCATCACGCTCAAAATTCATTTTTTGGATTGAATCAATACAAGGCTTGGCAAAATACTATCAATACACAAGTAATTTATCAAACGCCAATTATCCGAACACATATCAATACTTTACGATTGGGTGCAAGTTTTTTGAGTGATAATTATGATGAAAATTGGCAAGCACAAATCCCTGATTTGCAATCAATTACAAGACAAAGATATGAGAGAACAGCAGGAATATTTGCAGAATACACTTGGAAACCTACTTCAAAAATAACTTGGATAAACGGACTGCGTGCTGATGTGCATAATTTATTTGGTGGATTTTTATTTCCAAGAAGTCATTTTAAATATCAAATGACAGATAAAACTATTTTGCGTGCTTCTGCGGGCAGAGGTATGCGTGCTGCCAATCCGATGACTGAACAAGCTGGTTTTTTGGCAAGTTCGAGGCGTGTTTTTTGGGCAAATAATTTACGCCCTGAATTGGCTTGGAATTATGGCATCAATCTAACACAAGAATTTAGTTTTTTGGAAAGAGATGGACAAATTTCAGTTGATTTTTATCGAACTGATTTTCAAAATCAAGTCATTACAGATGTCAATACGGCTCAAAATATTTACTTTTATAATTTGAATGGAAAATCTTTTGCCAATAGTTTTCAAATACAAACCGAATACGAATTATTTGATGATTTTAATTTGACTTTGGCGTACAAAAACTATGATATTCGTGCTACTTATCAAAATATAGGATTACAAAATGTACCTTTAGTTGTCAGAGAACGCTTTTTTGCTAATTTTGATTATACATTGAAAAATAAAAAAACAAAAGAAGAATTAATGATTGATGTTACAGGAGAATGGTTAGGAAGAATGAATTTACCTAATACACAAAATAATCCTGTGGAATTGAGGAGAGGTGAAAAAAGTCCAAGTTATTGGCTTTTGAATGCACAAATTACTTATAAACCTACTCCAAAATGGGATATTTATTTAGGCGGAGAAGATTTATTAAATTTTATGCAAAATAATCCAATTATTGCAGGCAATCAACCTTTTGGAAATTATTTTGATGCCTCTATTATTTACGCACCTGTGATGGGGCGAATGATGTACGCAGGTGTGAGATTTTATGTAAAATAGTCATTCTACAAAAAATACATTTCCAAGTATTTGCGTTATTTATTAGTTTTATCAGTGTTCCAAAATCATAGAACGCTGATGAAACTGATTTTCAAGCGCGGATTTTATTTTTTGACCTATTCATAACAACAGATAAAAAAACAAGTTATTTAATTATCATTTTTAAGTTTTATGCTACAAAAACAAGTGTTGTATTGTTTATTATGTCTGGTAATGATTATGCCTAAAAAGCAATATTTCTATCATAAAAGCTTCTTTGTCTTGTCAATCTTAAATCTTGTAACATCGAAGATTTGATATTGATGGTAAAGTTCCAAGACTGAAATGCACCAAAAGGCACCCAAGAAAAACGCATTTCCCAACAATGTAAATCCTTGACCATATCTACTGATGTATAAGACATTTGTTTGCGTGTAAAATCATAACCTGAACGAAAATTCATTTTCCAAGTGGTTGTCAAAGAAATATTACCTGTAAAATTGGCTTGATGTGAAAGCACACTATTATTAAAACCAATTTTTGTATAAGAAGCATTATAATTGACTTGTAAGCCCCAAGGAATATCAAAATCAACATAATCATTTGGATTTTGTTTTACTTGTTTGATAATTTCTTTATTGGCATCTTTTGCATCTGTTGGTTTATTACCTTCTAATTTCCTTTTTTCTTCTTCTAATTTTTTGGCAGTTTTATCCTTATAACTTTTGGGTGTAAGGTCGAAAGCCAACGAAACATTGGCATTTTGTAATTGTCCAAGATTCCCATTACTCCAAGTTAATTTATCAATCATTTGTTGCTGGACTGCTCCTGTAATTTCATTTCGCTTCAAAACAATGTATTGATAAGGATTGATGATACCACCAAAGTTAAAATCTACTACTTTAAATAATTTTGTACGTGCCGAAATAGATAGTGGTGCAATTTTCATACTATCAGCAGACATATTATAACTTGAATTGATGGACACATTATCTAACAAAGTAACTTTTTGTGCTTGTGCTGTATCCGATTTTCCTTTTATTTTTGCTTCGAATATATTTTGCAAACCAAAAGTGATTACGCCTGATTGTCTTACGCTCACACTTGGAGCGGGTTCAAATCCAAAAAAATTAGACATAAATTGTCTTCTTCCTGTGGAATCAATTTGAATATTCGTAAAATAGCCATGTTTGGGGTCTGAAAAATCAGGTTGATAAGAAAGTGCCGCCGTTGGAATAATCGTATGTCTAATAGTTTGTATTCTTTTATTTTTTCCAAATTGAAAAATTCCATAAATCCTTGTTGTTACAGAAGCAGAAGCAGAATAATTAATAACGCGAGCAAAACCTTTGGTTGTATCTACAATTACACCGCGTTGATTGAGTCCGTTATCAGCCCAAGTATAACCCAATTTTTGAAAATACCACGCTTCTTGGTAGTTAATACTTGGATTTAAACTAATATTTTTGAGTTTGATAGTAGTATTAATCGGAATATTATGGGTGATTCCTAATTTTCCAAACCTAAAAATTTCACTAAAATTAGCACCATTAAAATCAGGAAATAAAGTTTCTCTTCTATTAGTGTCAATTACTGCTGCACGACCATTCAATATTTTAAAAGGAAAAGCATTATTAGTAATCAAATTTCTATTGCTCATTTTTAAAGTACTTGTACTTTGATAATTGATACTAATTTTACGAATAAACTCAGGAATTATTTTACTTTTGAACGATTTGAAAGGATAAATACGATTGATAGCAATATTCAAATCAGGTGCGGTCAAGTTCATTTCATTGGTTCTTACATTTTGATTTTGACGAATTGCCGCACTCAAAGTAAGTGTTGAAACACCGAGATTAAAACTATTACTATATGAAATATCAGAATTAAATGTATTCGCAATTTGATTATTAGGGTCAAAAGAACGTGTATTGGCAAATTGAGAACCAAAATTTACATTGGCTGAAAACGTACCTTTTCCTCTTGGGCTTGGTTGATGCGACCAAAGAATTCTAAAATCTGTGCGTTCAAAATAATCAGGATTATCACGATTACCAAATGTTTTAAAATACTGAATATTGGCATTTCCACCATAAAAATAGCGTTTTTTATAAGGAATATTAAAGTTTAGTCCCCAACTACCATTCGTATAAATTTCGCCTAATGCTTCGATGGCTACATACTTGCTTGCCGCCCAATAGTATCCGCCTTGTCTAAGAAAAAATCCTCTATCAACAGCCTCTCCATAAGTGGGTACAATGATGCCTGATTTTCGAGTTTCAGTGAATGGAAACATTCCAAAAGGCAAACCCAGAGGCGTAGGAATGTCTGCAATTACTAAATTAAAAGGACCTGAAACTACTTTTTTTCCGGGAACCATTTTTATTTTCTTGGCGGAAATATACCAATGCGGATGTCTTTGGTTACAAGTAGTGTATTTGGAGCCTCCAAATGACATTTCTTGGTTATCATTTCTCTTTGCTCTTTCTGCTACCACATAACCTTCACCTTGTTTGGTTGCAATACCTTTTACGATGGCTTTTTGCGTTTGAATATTATATTTAATAGTATCAGATTCATATAAATCAGCTTTTTGCTTAAAAACAGGTCTGCCAATCACTCTTTTTCCTGTGCTATCTTTCAAATCTTTACTTCCATAAGACATTACAGTTTTCTTTTTTTGGTCAATGATAATATTATCCGCTTCTAAATTTACATCTCCATACAAAACTTTTGATTTTCCGTATAAATATAGTTTTTCTTCCATAAAATCACTTACAACGGAATCTTCGGCAGAATAAACAACTGTGGTTTCAAAGCCTTCTGTATCTTTTATTTTAATAGTATCATTGAATTTTTTTTTCGTTTTGATAGTATCGGTTAATTCTTTTTTGGGTGTTGTTTGGGCAGATAAATAAGGAATTATCCAACAAAAAAAGAAAAATAAAAAATATTTTTTGAATATAAACATAAAAATAGAAATGAAGGTTAGTCTTAATTGCAAAAATAAACAAAAATGCTCATTTTACAATAAAATAATTATAAAAAGATAAAAATTAGTAGTGTATCTTCAAAAAATAGGATTAAATTCTATTGGTAGAGGTCTATTCATTGAAAAGGTTGCTTTTTATCATTTATTTTTTACAAAAAAATAGGCATTTGATAAAATCAAATGCCTACAAAATTTATTTTTATAATTATTACTTCACTAAATTAACACTTCTTTGCACAAACCTTGTCAGCGCTTCACCATTCAACATATTTTGAGAAAGCAAAGCCAAATCATATACTTGTTTGATGAGGTCAATTTGAGTAGTTTCATCACTTTCCAAAATTTTATGAATAATAGAATGATTGGCATTCACTGATACATTCAACATCATAAAATTACCCATTCCCATCATTCCACCACCTCTTGACATTTCTTGCATACGACGTATAAATTCAGGTTGTGTAATAATGACAGGCATTTCGTCTTGTGGCAAACTTTCAATTAAAACACTCAAAGTTTTGTTATCCAATACTTTTTCAAACAATTCTTTTAGTTTCGTAGTTTGTTCTTCGCTCAAAACGCTTTCTGCATTAATTCCTGTATCAATTAATTTCTCACTTGTGTCAGAATCTACTCTTTTGAGTTGAATATTATCTGTTTTTTGTTCGAAACCTGAAATAAAATGCGGGTCAATAAATCTATCATCTAATTTAAGTACATCATAGCCTTTTTTCTTAGCCGATTGAATATAAGAATCTTGTTTTGCGGTGTCATTTGTATAAATAAATACCACTTTTCCACTTTTATCAGTTTGTGTAGCTTGTACTTTTTCACGATATTCTTCGATGGTAAAAAATTGATTTTCCGTATTTTGTACCATTGCAAATTTCTGTGCTTTTTCTTGGAATTTTTCGTCTGTTACATAACCATATTTTACAAAAACGCCAATACTTTCCCATTTTGCTTCAAAATCAGGGCGATTATCATTGAATAATTCCTGTAATTTTTCTGCTACTTTTTTGGTAATATAACCATTTATTTTTTTGACATTGCTATCTGCTTGTAAAAAGCTTCTCGAAACATTCAAAGGAATATCAGGAGAATCAATTACACCGCGTAATAAAGTCAAAAATTCAGGAACAATATTTTTAATTTCATCAGTGATAAATACTTGACGAGAGTACAACTGAATTTTATCTTTGCCTAAATCTAAACCCTCACGAATTTTTGGAAAATACAAAATCCCTGTCAAATTAAATGGATAATCAACGTTCAAATGAATCCAAAATAAAGGTTCTTCTGACATTGGATACAAATCTGAATAGAATTTTTTATAATCTTCTTCTGTTAATTCTTGTGGTGATTTTGTCCAAATTGGGTGTGTATTGTTGATAATATCTTCGCCAAATTGAATTTCTATAGGCAAAAAGCGACAATATTTATTCAAAATATCACGCAAACGATGTTCTTCTAAAAACTCAATTGAGTCATCAGCAACATGCAAAATAATATCACTTCCTCGTTCTGTTTTTTCAGCTTTTTCGATACTAAAAGAAGTCGAACCATCACATTCCCAACGCACTGCCTCTGTATCTTCTCTAAAAGATTTTGTAACAATTTCTACTTTTTGTGAAATCATAAAAGCAGAATAAAATCCTAATCCAAAGTGTCCAATGATTTCTTTTGTATCTTGTTTGTCTTTGTATTTCTCAACAAATTCTGTTGCTCCCGAGAAAGCTACTTGATTGATGTATTTTTTAACTTCTTCGGCGGTCATTCCAATTCCATTATCAGAAATTGTAATGGTTTTTGCTTCTTTATCTAATGAGATTTTTACTTTTAACTCACCAATTTCCCCGTTATATTCTCCCATTACACTTAATTTTTTAAGTTTTTGGGAAGCGTCCATTGCATTAGAAACTAATTCACGTAAAAAAATTTCGTGGTCAGAATATAAAAATTTTTTAATAATTGGAAAAATATTTTCGGTATTGACCGATATTGTACCTTGTTCTTGTACCATAATCTTTTTTATTACATTGTTTTTTTTGAAACTATGTATTATTTTTCAAAAGTTATTCCAAATGAATATAAATGACAAATTGTCAGTTTTTATTTTCAAATAATTTTGACTTTTTTGCATCTAAAAAAATGAAAATTAAGTATTTTAATTTTTTTATGGATATAAAACCAAAAAAATAATTTATTTTCTTTGATTTTCTTAAAGTTTTTTTACAGGTTTGCAGCAGATAAGATAAATAACAAAAAATATCAAATTTACCAACAGGCTTAAATCTATAAAAAATAAAAAAAGATACTGGCTCAAGAAAAAGGCGTTAATTTGGTAGATATTTTTTGATTTGTTAGGATTTTCTGATAAATATTTTGTTTTAATAAGAAAAAATATCTACCTTTGTTAGAAATAAAAAAAGACGCCTGGACGCAGTATTGTCATTCTTCGAATCAATTAAATACAGAGGCACAAGTTACGCTTCGCTAAACTTGAGCCAGTTTTACTTTTTTTTATTTTTGTAACACTTAAACTAGTTGGGGGGAATTGGTTGAAACTATTTATAAATATGTTACAAATCAATTTCATTATATTCCAGAAGATAAACAAAAGATTTTAGATGGAAATTCAAAATAACTTTGCTATTTATGATTTAAAATACGTTTTTTACTCTAAAAAAAATATAAGATGTTTCAAATTTCAATAATAAACTTTTTATTCTTCTTCTTTTTATTATTTTCTTGCAATATTAAAAAAGATAATGGAGAAAAAAATAAAGTTAAAGTAAATAATAAAATAATAAAAAATGATTTCCAAATTTTATCAGAAGCTACATTTGAATCTCACAAAAAGATAATATTTATAAAGGATTTTGATAGTTTTAAAACATCAGCAGATATCTTAAAAAAAGTGTGGGGAAACATAATTAAAAATGAACAAAAAAATTTAAAATATTTATTTACTTTAGAAAATGATACTACTTTTTCGTTGCATCGTGAAAATATAGATAATGAAATGGCACTTTCAAATAATTATTACGCATTATATTTGATAGAATGTATTATAAAAAATGATTATCTATTCAATAAAAGACCTTGTTTTTATCGTGGAAAATCTTTATTCTCAAGATTTGGATGTTTTGATATTATCATACATAAATTAGAAGATTTGGATGTTTTGATATTATCATACATAAATTAGAATTAAAACATAATTTTAATGATGGTTATATTGGTGGTATTCCTAATCCTCGTTTTGATGCAGTTAATAAAGCAAATCGTTCAAAATATAAAGAATATTGGAAAATTTATAAAAAATGGTATCAAAATGAATATTTATTAAATACAAAAAATAAATACATTTCTCCTATGGAGAATACAGAATATACATGGTATATACATGCTAAAATACTTTATGGTATTGATTATAAGCTTGTATCTTATTGGAGAAATCTTTATAGAGGGCGTGAAAAATGGGCAAGTTTGGAAGTAGGAGAAGGTAGATAAGCCCCAACTGGTGCAAGCCCCCAACTGGTTTAAGTCTATAAAAAAAGCAAAACTATCGCAAGTATGAGCGAAGCGATACTTGTGATTTTGTATTGATAGAAGTCTCCAGACTTCACCACTCGGAGAGTGGAAAAAGCGTTGGTTTGGGCGTATTTTTTGGTTTGTTAGGATTTTTAGACTTTGGACACACCTCTCTACTCCTACAATAATTTG
>RDZP01000190.1 GCA_004294005.1 Cytophagia bacterium | reverse complement strand
GGTACAATCTCTGCAACTAATTTAGCTTGGACAAGTGGATATAAGATAAGTTTTTCATGGGCTTTTGGTTTACAAGCATTAGCATTTGCTTGGATTTCGACAGCTTTGATGGCTTATATTTTCGTAAGGAGAGGACGCATAATCCAACACAAAGAATGGATGATTAGAAGCTATGTTGTCACACTTGGATTTTTCTTTTTCCGTATTTTCAATAATTCGGTTTTTGTAAAATCAATAATACCAGAGTTCAAAGAAAGAGGTCTTACAATAATTTGGCTTTGTTGGGCAATACCTTTATTAATCACTGAAATTATTCTGAGTTGGAAAAAGAAATAACTGCCACCAACATGGGTATTGCTGCAAGTCTGGCTGGACTTTGAAATCATCGGCTGTAGTTTGTTGTCTCGTCCTGAAATAGGTTGACTACAAATCAACCATTTTATGGACTTAAAAGAACAAATTATCCAGGAGTATTTAACACAAGGCTGTGGCTTCAGAAAACTTGCCGCCAAGTATGGAGTAAGCAGAACAACCATTTGCAAGTGGGTTCTCATTCACCAAGGAATACATAACTTGCCGCCCACGCCAAAGCAAGAAACCTACAACACCAGCAGCATGAACAGCTCCCCAAAAAAATCAACTCCATCAAGCGATGAAACAGCAATGTTGCAACAAAAAATTGCAGCCCTGGAAAAACAATTAGAGTGGCAAAAACTTCGTGCCGACGCACTCGATACCATGATTAACATTGCAGAAAAGCAGCTTGATATCCAGATAAGAAAAAAGCCTGGCACCCAACAGTCCGAGAAATAAAAAAGGTAAATCAAAAGTTCAGTCTGCAAACGATTTGCCGGCTGCTGGGTTATTCCTCACAGGCTTACCACAAAAAACAAAAGCAAAGAATGATGCTGCAATACAACGAACAGTTGATACTGCAGCAAATTGATGCCATCCGTAAATACCAGCCACGTTGTGGTGGAAGAAAACTTTTTATTATGCTACAATCATTTTTTTTGCAACATAAAATAACAATGGGAAGAGATATTTTCTTTGATTTACTAAGACACAATAAATTGCTGGTACGTAAAACAAAAAGAAGCATACACACCACCAACAGCAAACATCACTTCCGCCGCTATCCCAATATGGTAAAGGATTTTACGCCATTAAAGGCGCATGAATTATGGGTGGCAGACATTACTTACATACCACTTAAAAACAGGTTTGCGTATCTGTTTTTAATTACAGATGCTTACTCAAGAAAAATTGTTGGCTTCCATGTTAGTGATGATATGAAAGTAAGCAGTGCAACGATGGCATTAAGAAAAGCGTTGGCTCAAAAGCCTCCTGAAACTATTGTCATCCATCACAGCGACAGAGGTATACAATATTGCAGTACGGCTTATGTACAATTATTACAACAGCATCATGCACACATCAGCATGACTCAAAACGGAGATCCGTACGAAAATGCTATTGCTGAAAGAGTGAATGGTATTTTAAAAACAGAACTCATCAGCAGGTATTATGATACGATTGATACCGCTTCCATACATATTGCCCGTTGCATTACCATTTATAATTACAAACGCAGGCACAGCAGCCTTAACTGGCAGATACCGCATGAAGTACATCAACAACAAGGGCCACAAATAAGAAGGTGGAAAAACTATTATCAAAACAACACTAAAAACAAAGCCAATATGCAACCAACCTAACCAGCCAGCGCACAAAAAATATTTTCTTTAGCT
>RDZP01000109.1 GCA_004294005.1 Cytophagia bacterium | reverse complement strand
TCAACGAGTTGTGAGCCAGAGATAAGTTTTTTCGCTTCGCTCAAAAAGACAAAATTTGTTGCAATACAATGTTTTCACTAAAATTGTCAGAGAACCAAAATGTTGTGTTTTTTAGATGATAACTTTTTTTGTAATAAATATGTCAAAAAATTATCTTTATAAAAAGTAGAAAAAATCACTAATATCAAAGAATAATTACATATACTAAAGAGTAATTAAGATATAAAAATTTATAATTATCTTTTTTTACATATTTTTTTTGTACTTTTAGTAAAAAATACGATATTTGCACACTCAAAAAAAAATTTGAGAAATTCTATCAGATATTACTATCATGTTTTTAAAAAAAATTATACTCATTACCTTTATTAGTTGTATTTATTGTTCTTTGCAAGCACAAGATTTAGGTAATTCTCCTTATTCACAAATCGCTTTTGGAGATGTGCAACCATCAGGAGGCGTACAGCAAAATAGTATGGGAGGAAGTATTAGTTTTGTGATGCCATTCACACTCAATCTTTCTAATGCTGCTGCCGTATCAAGATTATCTAAAAGTAAAAATACAATTTACGAAGCCTCTGCTACTCTACAGCTCAAAGAAGTAGCACAAAATAATAATACACAAAGAGAATTTGCAGGAAGTTTATCTTATATTACTGCTGCTTTTCCTGTTTCTAAAAATATAGGTATGAGTATTGGCTTAAAACCACTAACAAGTGTTAATTATCAAAATAGTAGTGTTCAAAGAGTTAATAATTCAGATTTTGTAACTGATGTTACTTACACAGGAAAAGGTGGTTTAAATATGATTTATACAGATATTGGTGTAGATTTGACTAATAATTTTAGAGCCGATACTTTAAAACATAGATTAGCATTGGGTTTGCGTACAGGTTATGTATTTGGAGGCATTACAGAAGAAACCTCTGTCAAAATTCGTACAGGGCAACTTAATGATGATGTGAGAACAACCTCTTTTCAAAGAAATCGTTGGAATGATTTATTATTCGAACCTGCCTTAATTTATACTTATAAAATTGGTAAAGACCAGAAATTAAATATTGGTGCTACTGCAGTTATTGGAAAAAATATGCAAACGCTACGTTTTTTATCTATTCAAAGATTTGTTGCCAATACTACAACACTCGTGGGTGCTGATACTTTATTCAGAGAAGCAGTTACTAAAGTACGTTATCCACAAAAGTTAAGTTTTGGTATTTCTTGGGAAAAGGATTTGAAATGGGCATTTAGTGCTGATGTTTTTACACAAGATTGGAGACCTGACCCTAATTATCAACGAAGTATGAATACAACAAGAAGTTGGGGCGTTTCAGTAGGTATGCAATATATTCCTGATTTTTATGCGGTAAAAAAAATATTTTTCAAACGCAATTTTTATCGTGCAGGTTTCGTATATCAAAATACACCTATTGTAACGAATGGACAAAATATAACAGATATGGCAATTAACTTAGGAATTGGTATTCCTATCGTGGTTCAAAAAAGTTTTTCGATAGTGAATTTGGGACTTGCCTTCGGACAAAGAGGTACTTTGAATAGTGGTTTAGTAAGAGAAAATTATTTCCGTATTCAACTTGGTGTTACAATCAATGATAGATGGTTTGAGAAATTTAAGTTAAATTAATTGAATAGAAGTTAATCAAAAATTAAGAACTAAAAATTAAGTTAATACAGCGTTAATCGGCTTCTATTTATAACCAATTTCATTTCAAATTCGTTTTAATAATTAGAAAATAAACATAAATAAAATATTTTAAAACACAATGAAAACAACACTCGCAAAATGGATAAGTTTAGTTAGTTTTTCTTTCATCTTTTTTACTCATATTACCAATGCACAAGTATCTGACCCAGGTGCAAAACCACAAGAGGCAAAAGAGCGTTATGCAAGGTCTGAAGATGAATATAAAGCAAAAAACTATAAAGGTGCTAAAAATGATCTTGATTGGTTGTTAGCAAATGCTCCAAAAATATCAAAAAATATTTATATCAGAAGCGTAAAAGTATATGAAGAAATATTGAAAGAGGTAAAAGATGATTCAAGAAAATCTATCTTACAAGACTCTATGATGACTATTTTGGATTTACGCATCAAAAATTATGGTGAAGAGGTAAAGATTATGGACAATGACAAAGGACGTTTTGCTTATGTTTTTTATAGTAAAAAAACTGAAAAACACGAAATGTTATTTGATTTATACCAGAAAATCCTTGAATTAAAATCAAATGATGTTTCTACTTATAATGTTCAATATCTTTTTAGAGTAGCGGCAGAATTAAAAAAAGCAAAAAAAAGAGATTTAGATGATGTAAAACTAATAGAATTACACGAAAAATTAAGCAAAATTTGTGAAATAAACATCAAAAAAGAAACAGAAAAAGTTTATTGGGAAGCAGTCAAAAAAGACTTAGATGGCGTTTTGGAAAATGCAATAGGTGAAATGGACTGCGAACTTATCAAAAAACAATACGGCGAAAAAATAAAAGCAAATCCAAAAGATACTTTATTAGCCCGAAAAGTACAAGGATTGATGCAAAGAGCAAGCAAAAAAAATAAAGAATGTTTCAAAGACAAAATGTTAGAAGATATTTATAAAATGTTTGCAAAAGAATATCCTAATTTTAATAATTGTAAAGCAATTGCTTATTGGAATGCTAACAATGATAATGATGAAGAATATATGAAATGGATGGGTGAGGCTTTTAAATATGGCGGAACTTCGTTAGAAAAAGCAGATTTAATCATGGCACAAGCACGTAAAAAAGCAAAAGCAGGTAGTTATGCAGAAGCACGCTCTTTGGCGTATCAAGCAATACAAACTGATAAATCTTTAACAGGAAAAGCCTATAAATTTGTTGGTGATTTGTATATGGCAAGTGGTGGAACTTGTGTAGGTGCTAACAAAACTCCTTGCGATAGAAAAGCAATCTATGTAGCCGCTTATAATATGTATATGAAAGCAGGTGATGCAGCAAGTGCCGCAAGAGCATCGCAATATTTCCCGACAAAAACAGAGAAATTTACACACTCTTGTGGAGGTACAACTGTCAATACAGGCGGTTGGGTTGGTGAAACAGTTACAATTCCTGCATTATAGTCAATCAATCAATCAATCAATCAATAATCAATAAAAAATGCTCACTTGAAAAAATCAGGTGAGCATTTTTTGTTGTTATCTGTTTTATCAGTATTCTAATTACTCTTATTTATTACAAATTTCGCTTGTGGGAACACAAGCGATGGTGTAAATAACTAAAATTACTGATTAGAAGTAAGAAAAGTTATCACAAAATTCATTTATTTCAATAATTTTTTGATAGACGCAAATATTTCCAATTTTTTTTCATTTCTAAAATATTTAATTGGGTGAATAATTATGATGACCAAACTCATTATCATACAAATTGTGCTATACAAAAATAAATCAGAACAATAAAAATAGGTTTCTATTTTTTGAGAAGTTGGTAATAGAAATAAAATAGGTAATAAAAATATAAAAATATAAATTAACAAAATTAATTTTTGTTGTGTTTCACGCCTAATCAAAACAATCAAAAAAGAAAAAATAAGTCCAAATTGTGATAAAATCAAACTCCAAAAAGAAATATATTCTAAAATAAAATAAGCCCAATTACTTTCAAAATAAATTACAAAAAAAGAAAAAATCAACAAAAATGTAAATAGATAAATAGGCATCAAAACAAAATTCAAAGAAATAGTTGAATATTCATATTCTTCTAAAAAATGAAATACTAACCGCAAAGAAGTTAAAATCAACGCAAAACTAATTAAAACATCTGCATTTTGTGCCAAAAAAGAAGAACTTGACCAAAAAAACTGAAAAGCAAAACCTGTTTTATTCAATACCCACAAACCTACTAACAAAATATACAAACCTAAATAACCTACCAAAATATTCTTCACTTGCACAAATAAAAAAACAATAGCAATTGTCATCAATACAATAAACATTGCATAAGCACCCAATTTTGTTTGGACAATGATAGTATTTTGCCAAAAATGGTTTAGTTTTACTAATTTGATAGGAATAGAAGTAGTTAAACCTGCGTTATTGATATAAACATAAAATTTTTTTTGTTCTTTTGCTTTAAAATACAAAGGAAATACAAAGTTTCGATGCGTTAAAAGTCTCGAATTAAAAGGTAATTGTGTACCTGTATGTCTATGAAATTCAATTTTTTCTTTGATTTCAAAAAATTCTAATTCTCGTAATAGTGGATTTTCAAATGTTAATATTAGTTCTGTAAGATGTTCATAAGTATTTTCGATTTTAAAATAAAACCAATACCCATCATCAGGATTTTGTAACTCTAATTTTAATTCATTACCAAGATTATTATAAAAAGGATAATTAATACTATCTCGTGTTATTTTTACTAACGAAGGTTTGTTTTTAGCTTGGTGCATCATAGTAAATCGTCCTAAATCAGCATAATTTTTAAGGCTGTCTGTAATCAAAAACACAGGTGATGTACTCAATACATCTGTAGATTGTGCTTGTTGTGCTGATAACTGAAATACCAACGTACATAAAAATAAAAATAATAAATAATTAAAACGACTCATACTATTATAACGAAAATATAATAAAAATCAAATAAAATATTAACGTTTTTTTTGTATTCAAAAAAATAAAAGCAAGTTTTAAAACAAAACTCGCTTTTTTAATTCTTTATAGATAAACAAAAATAGTGCTTATAAAATTGCACTTGCTTCTGCTTTGTGTTTGAGTTCACCCTCAATACCAATATCGTGTAATTGTCCACGTTTCATTTCAACGGTAGAAGTATGACCTGCTCCAAATCCTATTTTAAGGTGTTTGAATGCTTTTACTGCATCTATTGTATCTCCACAAGTGAAAATATCAACGGCTGCATAACCATATTCAGGCCAAGTATGAATTGAAAGATGCGATTCAGCAATCACAATTACACCACTTACACCATAAGGATTAAAAGTATGAAAATGACTACCAACTATAGTAGCACCACTTAAAACCGCCGCTTCATTCATCAATTTTTCGATAAGGGCTGTATCATTCATAGTATTTTTATCACATTGATAAAATTCTGCAATGATGTGATTACCTAATGCTTGCATTATAAAAAAGTTGTTTTTTTAGAGTAAATAAACATATTTTGTTAAAATCGGTGCAAATTTAGAAAATTGTACGTAAATAAACAAAAATATGTAAGTTTTTTTCTAATTTTATATATTTTATTCCGTTCCTTCCTTTAATCTTTCTGTATTTTCTGCCATTCTTAAGTTTTCAATAAAATCAATAATATTTCCGTCCATTACATTAGGTAAATTATAGGCTGTAAAATTGATTCTATGGTCTGTAACTCTACTTTGTGGATAATTATAAGTACGAATTTTTGCACTTCTATCACCTGTACTCACCATTGTTTTACGTTGTTGCATAATCTCCGCTTGTTGTTTGTTCAAAGCATCTTCATAAAGACGTGAACGGAGCATACGCATAGCAATTTCACGATTTCCTAATTGACTACGTTCTGTTTGACAAGTAACCACAAATCCTGAAGGAATATGTCTTAAAATTACTTTTGTTTCTACTTTATTAACATTTTGCCCACCTGCACCACCACTTCTTGCCGTTTGAAGCTCTAAATCTGCATCTCTAATTTCAATATCAATATCTTCTGCTTCAGGTAAAACTGCCACACTTGCCGCAGAAGTATGAACACGCCCTTGTGTTTCAGTTTCGGGTACACGTTGCACACGATGCACACCTGATTCAAATTTCATCATTGCATATACATCTTCACCCATCATGCTCACAACTACCTCTTTATAACCACCTGAACTTCCCTCTGTAACATCCATTACATTCATTTGCCATTTCATTCTTTCCGCAAATCTTTGGTACATTCGGTATAAATCACCTGCAAATATTGCTGCTTCGTCCCCACCTGAACCTCCACGAATTTCGAGGATAATATTTTTGCTATCATTAGGGTCTTTTGGAATAAGCAATGTTTTGATTTCTTCTTCCATTGCGGTTTTTTTTGGCAATAGTTCATCTATTTCACCTTTTGCCATCTCTCTAAATTCAGGGTCTTTTTCTGTCTCTAAAACTTTTTTTGCTGAGGCAATATTTCCTAAAATCATTTCATAACGACAATATGCTTCATCAATTTTACCTAAATCTTTGTATTCTTTTGAAAGTCTTTTGTATTGTTTTATATCTGAGGTTGCGTCTGGTCTTGTAACCAATTCAGCTACTTCTAAATATCTTTTTCGGATAGATTCTAATTTATCTAACATATTTATTTTGTGGATAATGATTGATATGATATTAAAATAAAAATAAAACCCATCTTATTATCTTCATTCATAAAAAATTATAAATAAAAAAAATGATAATGGGTTATGAATGAATATCAATATTCTTAACGATGACGTTTTACGTCTGACACAGATAATTTTTTACGTCCTTTTGCTCTGCGGCGTGCTAATACTTTACGACCATTGGCAGTTGACATACGCAAGCGAAATCCGTGTTTATTTCTTCTTTTTCTATTCGAAGGTTGATAGGTACGTTTCATTTTATATAAATTATTTTATAATGTTAAAAATCAAATTTTACAAAAGAGTTGCAAATATAAAGTGTTTTTTTGAAAAATAATAATTTTTATCAAAAAAATAATATTTTTTTATTTTTCTATTCAAAATATTCATTACCTTCCAAATCAACAAAACCTTGTTTTTTGCCTTTTTTGACAAAGAAAAATACATGATATACATTATTGATATAAAATTCTTGAACAGTCATTTCTGTATATTTAGGTTGTATAAGTATTTTTTCAGTACTGCTGATGCCTAACAATCCTTTTTCTTTGATAGTAAAAAGTGCTTTATGATTTGTTTTTTTTGATAAATCATATACATAATTAGGTAAAATATCTTCGTATTGACAATCAATAATCAATTTTCCCGTTTTATCCAATACACCTGTTCTTCCATTTTGTGCTACACGTGCATAATCTTCTCCAAGTGGATAATAACCTACATAAGCGTGATTATCAAATACTAAATTAGTAAAATTCCCTTTTTCATCAACCAAAGTTTGTTGATTATTATCATCTAAAACCAAAAAAATATTACCAAAATTTTGTACTCTTTTCCATTTTGCAGGTATAATTTCTTCACCTGTTATTTCAGAAATTGCTCCTTGTAACTCTTTACTATTAGTAGTAATAAAATTTTTATTCAAATAACTTTTTTCAATTTTATTCAAATTATATGTTTTTAAGATTTTATTTTGATAGTTTATTAGTACATATTTTCCATTTTTTTTGGCAATAACAGGATTTTTTTCAGATAAATCTTCAAATATTTCATCATATTCTAAAGGTATTATTATCTTGCCCAGCGAATCAATCAAACCTTCTTTTTCATCTTTTTGGATAAGCCAGAGATGTCTTTTTTCATTTTTAATTGTATATTTAACAGGCGCTTCAGTGAGAGTGAGTGGATAAATATATTTGAGATTTCCGTCCAAAATACCAAAATTCCCTTCTTTTTGCACTGTAAAGAGATTAGCATCAACATCAGGAGCAATAAAAGTAAAAGTATCAGGCAAAACTTGTTGTTTTGTTTTCTTATCCAAAAAAACAAAAGTAGGCAATGAATAATCTTTTGCATTCATAGTAATTTCGAAAGAGTGATTCGAAGAAAAGTCAGGATTAGAAAGATGTTTTACTTTTTCGATGATTTTTCCTTTTTTATCAATAGACACTATTTCATTCTCAAATATTACGCGTGCTTTTCCATTTTCAAAACAAGTAGTTACTTGTGGGTATAATTCAAACTTAAAAGGTACAACTACTTCATTTTTTTCATTGACAAAACCAAATTTTTCATTTTTACAAAATCCAAAAAGCCCTTCTGAATAACAATATTCTGTTACAGGCGACCACATATCATACTGAAAAGGAATTAAAACTTTTCCTTTTGTGTTAATGACACCTACTTTATCATCGATTGCAACATAAGCAATGCCATTTTGTTCGAATCCTCGCCAATCAAAAACACCTTTGAGCATCAAAAGTTCTTTGCCTGTTGCGTCAAGAAGTTGAAAAAAATTCTTGTTTTTTTTCTCAAAATTATAACTTTGTACGGTAAAAACACTGTGTTCTTTTATCCATTGTAAACTTTCTTCGAATCGAATAGGCACAATTATTTGATTTTTTTCATTGATAACTCCCCACTTTCCGTTCAATTTTACATTAGCAAGCATTATTTTTTTGTTGGTAATACGATTAGAATCCTCTATAAAAGGGGTAACTTCTTCATATTGTAAAGGAATTATACTATTTTTTTTTGCATCAACAAAACCAAATTTTCCGTTTTTATTATAAGGAATTAGTAATTGAGCAAAAAGATAGTTCGAAAGCAAATAAAAACTAAGTAACAAGTAAAAATATTTTATCAATTTCATAAGTATTTTGTAGATTTTTTTAATAAACTAAAAATATAACGAAATAAACAATAAAAAAATATGTTTCATTCAAAAGAAAATAAATGAGAAGTTTCAAAATAGAATCTTTATTTTTTTTAATTTTTTTGTTTGAGTTATTTGGAAGCAATATTATTTATTATTTTGTTCTCGCATAAGATAATAGTTCCTCAACCAATTGATAAACTGTAGTAGAAGACTCTTCTTTTGCAGGATTAGAATGTTCGATATCTATTTCTTCCCAGTATTTCATTATTCTTTTGGCTCTTTGTATTGCCAGATTTTGTCTTGTTTTTTGAGTATTTTCATCTATTTCTTGTAATCTAATAAACATTTCTTTTGATATTTTTTTATTATTCTCATATTTATCATCAGATAAATTGATGTATTTATTTATTTCATCATAATAATGTGCTCTACTCATTGGTGTCCCTTGCTCATCTTTAAAATGTAAAATCAACCAATATTCAAATGCTTGATTAGAATAAGCTACTTTATAACCTAAACTTTTTGCTTTTTGAATAGCATTATTAAAATTTTGACTTTGAATGGGAATATCTGGTTTGGGGTCGTGGTCAAATACACACCAAACTTGGTCGTAATCTTCTTTTTTTACTATTTTTTCTGTTTGTTCAATCAAAGAGATTGTATTGCGTCCTACACCTATTACCTTTATTTTAATAGACTTACTAATTCGGTTATTTTCTTCAAAAAGGCATTAGATAAAAATTAACATTCAAAAATTAGGAATTATAAAAATATATACATATTTTTGTT
>RDZP01000108.1 GCA_004294005.1 Cytophagia bacterium | reverse complement strand
ATTAAAAACAAATAAAATTTTGTTTAACATAAAAAAAATAAAATATTATTTTGATTATAGTAAATTAAGACAAATTATTAGATGCGTTTAACCTGAAAAAAGATTTAGTATAAAATAATTTTTGTAAGGTTTTGTCAAAATCATTTCTTTGGTTATTTAATAGTTTTTCAACTGACATATATTTGAGTAAAGCAAAAACTTGTGCATTTGTATTGATAGAAACCTCCAGACTTTAGTTATTGTCAACCAAAATTTCTTTATTTTCAAAATTTTTGGTTGTTTTATTGAGTGATTACCTCTTAAAGAATAAAAGAGAGAAAAAAACAACATTTTTTTCTCTCTTTTATTCAAATTATACTACAATTAATACGATTTTACTGATCTTCCACATAAATTACATTGATTTTAAATAAATTTACTATTTTATCTTTTCTAAAATCATTTCATTTTAAGTATATTTTATTTAACTTAAACTTTTATATTTAATGCGTGTTGGTGCAACATCACCCATTCTTTTTTTACGATTTTCTTCGTATTCAGAAAAATTACCTTCAAACCAAAGTACTTGCGAATTGCCCTCAAATGCCAAAATATGCGTACAAATTCTATCTAAAAACCATCTATCATGGGAAATAACTACTGCACAACCTGCAAAATTTTCCAATGCTTCTTCTAAAGCACGCAAAGTATTGACATCTAAATCATTGGTTGGTTCATCTAATAAAATCAAATTACCACCTTTTTTGAGTGCCATTGCCAAATGTACGCGATTGCGTTCTCCACCTGAAAGCATTTTTACTTTTTTCTGTTGGTCTGTTCCACTAAAATTAAATTTACCGACATAAGCCCTTGCATTGATTTCTTTTCCACCTACCAACATTAAGTCATTGCCTTCCGAAATTGCTTCATATACTGTTTGCTCTCCATTGAGATTGTCGTGTTCTTGATCAACATACGCCAAATCCACCGTTGAACCTACTTCAAAAGTACCTTTATCAGGTTGTAATTGTCCCGTAATTAATTTAAAAAGTGTTGTTTTTCCTGCACCATTTGGACCTATCACGCCCACAATACCTGCGGGAGGCAAAGCAAAACTAAGATTTTCATACAATAATTTATCACCAAAAGCCTTTGCAATGTCGTGTGCTTCTATTACTTTATTACCCAAACGAGGTCCATTAGGGATAAATAATTCTAATCTTTCTTCTTTTTGTTTTACGTCTTCACCCAACATTTTTTCATACGCGCCCAAGCGTGCTTTTGATTTTGCTTGTCTTGCTTTTGCTCCCATTCTTACCCATTCCAATTCACGTTGTAATGTTTTTTGTCGTTTTGATGCTTCTTTTTCTTCTTTTGCTAATCTATTTTGTTTTTGTTCGAGCCAAGATGAATAATTACCTTTCCAAGGAATACCCTCACCTCTGTCCAATTCCAAAATCCAACCTGCCACATTATCCAAAAAATACCTATCGTGTGTAACAGCAATGACCGTTCCTTCATATTGTTGTAGATGTTTTTCTAACCAATCTACGCTTTCTGCGTCCAAGTGATTAGTAGGTTCATCTAATAAAAGTACGTCAGGTTTTTGTAAAAGCAATCTACAAAGAGCGACGCGTCTTTTTTCTCCACCTGAAAGTGTAGCCATTTTTGTATCTGCGGGAGGCGTTCTCAAAGCGTCCATTGCTCTTTCTAATCTATTGTCCAAAGTCCAAGCGTCCAATTGGTCTAATTTTTCTTGTATATTGGCTTGTTTGGCAATCAATTTATCAAAATCTGCATCAGGTTCACCAAAAGCGACATTGATAGCATCAAATTCTTTTAATAAATCGACTACTTCTTGTACACCTTCTTCTACAATTTCTCGCACCGTTTTTTCTTTGTTAAATTCAGGTTCTTGCGATAAATATCCAACTGAATAATTGGGAGAAAACACAACATCTCCTTGAAATTCTTTGTCTAAACCTGCGATAATTCTTAATAAAGATGACTTTCCTGAGCCATTCAAACCTAATACGCCAATTTTTGCACCATAAAAAAAGGACAAATAAATATTTTTTAAAACTTGTTTTTGAGGTGGATAAATTTTATTCACACCTGCCATCGAAAAGATGATTGTTTCTGCACTCATTTTTTTATTTAATTTTTAGCAAATATCTTATTTTTATTTGATATTTTTATGATTTTTATCTTTTTTTTTGCTTTATTTTTTTGATAATGCGAATCGATAATCAAATTTAAAAAATTAGGTTCTACTAAATTTTATATGATTTTTCTATTGAGCAATTGTAGTACACACTTTTAGTGTATTCACACACTAAAAGTGTGTACTACAATTTTTTTGCCCTTGTTTGTGTCTCACAAGCAAGCGTTGATGAGATGTGTCTTATTGGTTACAATATTCGTTTGTGGGACACAAACGAGGGCGTAGATTTTTCGCTTCCTTTAAAAAGACAAAAACACCAAAAGTATAGCACTACTTATTTTTATAATTTTATTCTACCTCTGTTTCAGTAACAAGTTGTTTTTCGTACAATTCTTTATAGGCACCATTGTTAGCAATGAGTTCTTCGTGAGTACCCATTTCTACGATTTTCCCTTCATCTAACACAATAATTTTACTTGCTAATTTGGCAGATGAAACGCGGTGCGAAATAATAATTGAAGTTCTATTTTGCATAATTCTTTTTAAATTATTCAAAATAATATTTTCAGTTTTTGTATCTACCGCAGAAAGACTATCATCTAACATTAATATTTTTGGGTTTCTAATAATTGCTCTTGCCATCGAAAGCCTTTGCTTTTGTCCACCAGAAAGTGTGATACCTCTTTCCCCAATTTTTGTTTCAAATTGTTCAGGGAAATCCATAATATTTTGATATAAATCGGCATCTTTTGCTGCTTGTATAATTTGTTCTTCTGCAATGGTTGGTGAACCAAAAGTAAGATTGTTTTTGATACTATCAGAAAATAAAAATACATCTTGTGGTACATATCCGATTTGTTGTCTGAGATTAGTAACATCAAAGTCTTTTATATTATGTCCATCAATCAAAATTTCTCCTTCGCTTACATCATACATACGTGCAATGAGGTTAGCAATCGTACTTTTTCCTGAGCCTGTTGTGCCTAATATAGCTAAATTTTCGCCTGCTCTGATTTCAAAATTAATGTTTTTGATAGCTGTAATATTGGTATCAGGATAAGTAAGTGTTACATTTTTAAAGATGATTTTTCCTTCAATTTCTTTGATAAGATTTTTTTCTGAAATAATATCATTTTTAGTATTCAAAAATTCATTAATACGTACTTGTGAGGCAGATGCGCGTTGTGCGATAGAAGTTATCCAACCAATTGCCGTAACAGGCCAAGTAAGCATAGTAATATAAATAATAAACTCAGCAATTACACCACTTGTAATTTTCCCATTAATAACTTCTATTCCACCTACATAAATGACCAAAATTGTACTCAAACCAACTAAAGCCAGCATAAAGGGATAAAACAATGCTTCGATATAAGATAATTTAACGGCTTCTTGTTTATAAACTTCACTTTCTTTTGCAAAATTATCTACACTATCCAACTCGCGTGAATATGCCTTGATAACTCGTACACCTGAAAAAGATTGTTGCACAAAATTAGATAAATTGGATAAACTTTTTTGAAGTTTTGTGGATTGTTGATTGACTTGATTACTCACATAATAAATACTAATCGATAAAATAGGCAAAGGCAACAAAGCATAAAAAGATAATTTTGCGTCAATAAAAAACATAAATGAAATGACCATTACCAACAAAGTAACTAAGTTGATGCCATACATTATCGCAGGTCCAACATACATACGTACTTGCCCGACATCTTCAGAAATACGTGCCATCAAATCGCCTGTGTTATTTTTACGATAAAAACTCAAAGGTAATTTTTGATAATGTGCGTAAATTTCATTTTTCATATCATATTCAATATGTCTTGACATCACAATAATTGTTTGTCGCATAAAAAATAAAAATATACCTTTTATAATTGCCATTAAAACAATTAATCCACCATAAACCAATACACTGTAAGCAAAGGCATCAAATAAAATACGTTGTTTTTCAGCATTATTGGTATGTAAATTATATTCTTTAATGCTTTTTTCTATTAAATCAAAAGCATACCTGACCAACGGACCAGGCATAATACTAAAAATATTTGAAATAATGGTAAAAATTGTTCCCCAAAATAAAAGCCATTTGTATTTGAAAAAATATTTGTTGATAGATAAAAGTACGTGCATTGAAAATTAAAAATTAAGAATGTGTTTAATGTTATAACATTTTTTGTGCGTATAAAGTTGCAAAACCATAAAAATAGCAAAAGATTTTCTTTGCTAAAATACTAATTATGGTTATATATCAGTTCCACTTTTTAAAAAAGTAAAAGGGATTAAAATAACAAATTATGTAACTATTTAGGTAATGTTATTTAACGCCTTTAGGCGTGTTATCTTTGTAGAAAATAAAATAAATTCGAAAATAAAACTCCGTAGGAGTGATATAAATGATATTTTGTTATGATACTATAATTTTTACATACCACTCCTACGGAGTTAAACAATACATTTTCATTTTTTTCTACAAAGATATTACCCCGCTGGGGTAAATTGACCTAAATAATTACCAAATTATTTAATTTTCAATCTCATATATTTGAGAATATTTTTGTATTATTAAAAAAATATAAAAAATACTATTATTTCTTTAAAAAATTATATTTTTAGTAATTATTTATAAATAGTTATAAAAAAAAATGAAGAAAATTTGGATATATATATACCTTTGCATCGAAAAAAGAAATAAGAAATGAAAAAACAAAAATATGCTTGTGCAAATTGCCATAAAAGACTACCAATTAATTCAATTTGGTTATTGAGCGATTATACTAAAGTTCAGTGTAAACATTGTGGCTATATAAACAAGTCTAAAACAATATCTAAGTATAATTATACTTTCATTTTTGGGTTTTTAATTGCCTATTCATCTGCATCTATTTTGTTAAGGTATTATGATGATTTGTTTAAAGGGCTTTTTTATTCCGTTTTATTTTTTGTGCTGCCTTTTTATCTTTTAGTTGTGTTATATACATATCAAACTAAAAAATTTGATATATCTGAAGATTGAATTTTTCTTAATATTTTATTCATATGAACGTTTATTATCTCAATGAAAATTAACATGATAAAAAAAGTACTATTTTTTCTTGAAAATTATTCTAATTGACTAAAAAAACTTGTAAAATCAATTTATTTTTTTATCTTTGCCAAATGAACTAAGGCACTAATTATTATATGAGTAATTTATCAAATAAAAAAATAATCTTAATCGTAACCGCAGGAATTGCCGCTTATAAAGCTGCTTTTTTAGTACGTTTGTTGGTAAAAGAAAGGGTAAATGTAAAAGTTTTGATGACTGAAAATGCCACCGAATTTATAACACCACTTACATTATCAACTTTGAGCAAAAATCCTGTTTTGATTGATTTTGTAAAAGATAAAACGGGAGAATGGAATAATCACGTAGATTTGGCATTGTGGGCTGATTTGATACTTGTTGCACCTGCCACTGCTGATACTATCGCAAAATCTGCTAATGGTATTTGTGATAATTTGGTGCAAGCTGTTTATTTATCTGCGAAATGTCCTGTTGTTTTTGCTCCCGCGATGGACTTAGATATGTATCATCACCAAAGTACAAAAAACAACATCGAATCACTCAAAAAATATGGTAATTTTATAATTCCTGCGGGATTTGGTGAATTAGCAAGTGGGTTAGTAGGAGAGGGGAGAATGGCAGAACCTGAACAAATAGTGGCATATATAGATGATTTTTTTGCCGAAAAACAATGCTTAAAAGGTAAAACAATATTGATTACGGCAGGTGCAACTCAAGAACCAATAGACCCTGTACGTTATATTACCAATCATTCGACAGGAAAAATGGGGTATGCTTTTGCTGAATATGCGGCTCATTTAGGAGCAGATGTGATAATGGTAAGCGGTAAGGTAAACATTGAGGCAATTCACCCTAATATTCTTGTATATACCACGCCAACTGCACAAGAAATGTATGAAGTTTGTCAGGCGAATTTTGAAAAAGCCGATTGGATAATTCTTGCTGCTGCTGTCGCTGATTATAAAATGAAAGAAGTTGTCAATCAAAAAATAAAGAAAAAAGAAGGACAAACTGAAATGACTTTGACGTTGGTTGAAAATATAGATATTGCCGCAACGCTTGGTAAACAAAAAAAAGACACACAATTATTTATTGGTTTTGCTCTCGAAACCAATGATGAATTAGCCAATGCACAAAAGAAAATCGTCAAAAAAAAATTTGATGTTATTTTATTAAATTCACTCAAAACAGAAGGAGCAGGTTTTGCTACTGATACCAATGAAATTACTATGATTACCTCAGAAGGTGAAATTAATTATTTTCCTTTGCAAAATAAAAAAGAATTAGCAAAAAATATTTTGATTTATTTGAGTGAATATAAAAAGTAGGTTTTTCTAATCAATAGAGGTTGTAAAATGAAGTAGAGAACGTGAGTTCGGGATAATAATTGTTCAACAAAGTGTGTAATGTTTCATAAAATGCGGTCAGACCTCCGTAAACTACGGTACAGACCGCGTTTTATGAAAAATGTTTAAAATAATTTTTTTAGTTTGAAATAATAGTCTGTACCGTAGTTTACGAAGGTCTGACTATTATTTCAAATTACCACCAAAAATATCTTAATCGACACAGATTTTATTTATAAGTAATTGAAAATAAATTGCTTATCAATAAAAATTATCCTGAACTCACGCTATTCAATGATAAATACGCTTCACTTCGTTCAGCATGACAAAAGTATTACATTTACAACAACACTCAACTTTGTTGAATAATTTTCATTAAGTCCAAAGTCTATTGCTATAAAAATTAAAAATTTGGGCGATTACGTGCTATCGTGCAAAGCACAGAGCCAAAAAAGAGAGAAAAACTCGCAAAACCTCGTTTTTCTCTCTTTTTGTCTCTGCAAGTCTGCTTCTATCACTATCGCAAATACAAAAAAGACAAAGGACACTTTAAAAATATAATTTATTTGACATCTTCTGCCCAATTAAATCTTTCTGCTGGCGAAACCTGCCAAGGCGAACCATTGTTTTGAATATTTTGCAAAATCCTTGCCCAATGTTGTGGAACAGACGATTCTTCTAACGCAATATATTGACGCATTTGCATAATAATATTAAGTGGGTCGATATTGATTGGACACGCTTCTGCACACGCATTACAAGTGGTACAAGCCATTAATTCTTCTTTAGAAACATAAGTATCACTAAACAAAGTATTGCCCATTGTCAATGCTTCTTCTATGGTTTTTCCTTTCTCAATAAAACTTCCTATTTCTTCAGCTCTATCTCTTGTGTCCATCATTACTTTTCGTGGCGAAAGTTTTTTGCCTGTAATATTAGCAGGACAAGCTGAAGTGCAACGTCCACATTCAGTACACGAATAAGCATCCATTATATTTTTCCAAGTCAAATTATTGACATCATTCGCACCAAAACTTGTTGGTGGAGGCATAGAACCATCATCTTGTATCAATCCTAATGCTAATTTTACTTCATTGGTTACAGCAGGCATATTTTCAAACTTACCTTTTGGTTCTAAATTTGAAAAATAAGTATTCGGAAAAGCCAAAAATATATGCAAATGTTTTGAATAAGTAACATACAAAGCAAAAGCCATAATACCTAAAATATGTCCCCACCAGCAAACTCTCTCAATAATTACTAACAAAGTATTGTTTTCAATGCCTGAAAAAATAGGCATCAAAAATTGACTAAACAAAAATGGTGCAGTTACGTGATGTGCGTAATGATTGTGTTCAAAAGTACGTGTTTGTAAAATACTATCAGTGGCGTTCATTGTCAAAATAAAGAGCATCAAAACAACCTCGATAATTAAAATCAAATTAGCATCTAAACTTGCCCAACCTTTCAACTCAGGTTTTGTAAATCGTTCTACTTTGATAATATTTCTTCTTGTCAAAAAAACAACACAAGCAACAATTACGCTTACTGCCAAAAACTCAAAAAAGCCAATCAAAAAAGAATACAAACTTACAGGCAAGAAATTAGCAAACAATCGATGTGTACCTAATATTCCGTCTAATACAATTTCTAATACTTCGATATTGACCAAAATAAAACCAACATAAATAAACAAGTGCATAAATCCTGCGACAGGTTTATGAAACATTTTTCCTTGTCCTAAAGCAATCAAAGTCATAGTTTTGAGCCTTTGAAAAGGATTATCTGTACGCGCAAGGCTTTTTCCTAATTGAATATTGCCTGCAATTCTTAGTACTCTTTTTCTTATCAAAAAAGCAGCTACACCAAAGGCGAGAATAAAAATAATTTGGGGTAAAAATTCCATGTTATATAAAAATTTGAAGTTTATTTTATTTAAAAATTAAAAATGAAGCAAAATGTTTTTTTATGATTTTAATCTAACTTAAACGCAACAGGTAAGGCTAATCTTTGTCTACAAATACGATTGAATCGTTTTGCAGGTTTCCAATCAGGCGAACTTCTGATGACTTTAAGTGCTTCATCATCTATTAATCTATGGACACCCTTTTTTACTTTTACCTCTTTGAGAGAGCCATCTTTATCAACAACAAACTCTATTGTTACACTTCCTTTTATGTTTTTTTTTCTTGCTTCTTGTGGATAACGAATATTTTTTGATAAAAACTGGTAAAATGCTACTTTCCCTCCTTCATATTCAGCTTCTTTATTACTTTCTTCAGGAGTGTTTTCTGTACCATCTTCATTATAATATTTTTCTGTTACTATTTTTCCATTATCACATTTGATTAAAGCAGCAAGTTTTTCTTCTGTATGATGATATCTCCAAGTACCATCTTGTTTATCATTTTCGTAATACCCTATATCCATTAGTTTATTATTCTTATAGAAAGAAGTAAATAATCCGTGTAATATTTTTCTCTCTTTGTCTTTATAATGAGTGATTCTTTTAATTAGATTGCTTTCTGAGTCATATTCTTTTTCAACATATAAAATTTGTTGAGTTAATGAATCTTTTTTTTGTGAAATAACTTCATAAGAATACGACTTTTTTTTCTTTTTGACAATTTCCCTATCTCTATTATAATAAATAGTGTCTTGTGCAAAAATAGTATATAAATTAAAAAAGAAAAAGAAAAATAATAGTAATTTTTTAGTATTCATAATAATAAATGTAGTTTTTATAAGTTAGTTTTAATATAATTTTCAATATGATTTTTTACAAATTTCAACATATAAACGATTTGTTCTAAATCTTGTTTGTCTGTGGCATCAAATTGTTTACTGATTGTG
>RDZP01000210.1 GCA_004294005.1 Cytophagia bacterium | reverse complement strand
AGACTTCAGTCATTCGAAGAATGACAATACTGCGTCCAAGCGTCTTTTTTTATTTTGAACAAAGGTAGATATTTTTTCTTATTCAAACAAAATATTTATTAAAAAAAACTTATCAAACCAAAAAATACCCCCAAACCAACGCCTTTTCCACTCTCCGAGTGGTGAAGTCTGGAGACTTCTATCAATACAAAGGCACAAGTTACGATTCGTTTATACTCAAAAAGACAAAAATATTACAAGTACAACACTATCTTATTTCTTTTTATGATTTTATTGAAAATATTTTTTTATAAATAAAATTTAAAAGTTATCTTTGCTCAAAAAAAGATAACTTTATTATTAAAATTGTATGTTACAACAAAAAATAAAAAAACTTGCTCAAAATTATTGGCAGGAAATCATAGACATCAGAAGACATATTCATACTTATCCCGAACTTTCGTTTCAAGAATACCAAACGGCTGAGTTTATTGTTTCTGTTTTGGATAAATTAGGCGTAGAAAGATATGCAAATGTTGCTGATACAGGTACTATTGCTTATATTAAAGGTAAAAATCCTGATAAAAAAACGATTGTTTTGAGGGCAGATATTGATGCTTTGCCTATCACAGAAGAAAATAATGTAAGTTATAAATCTAAAAATCAAGGAGTTATGCACGCCTGCGGACATGATGTGCATACTGCTTCTTTGTTAGGGGTTATCAAAATACTTCAAGATTGTAAAGATGATTTTGAAGGAACTGTAAAATGTATTTTTCAGCCGGGTGAGGAAACAGCGCCAGGCGGGGCTACGCTAATGATAAAAGAAGGGGTTTTGGAAGCACAACATCAAACTCAAAAACCAAAAAGTATTATCGGACAACATGTAATGCCTTATTTGCCTATCGGAACGATTGGTTTTAGAAGTGGTGTTTATATGGCAAGTGCTGATGAACTTTATGTAAAAGTCATAGGCAAAGGCGGGCATGGTGCAACGCCTGAAAATTGCATTGACCCTGTTTTGATTGCTTCTCATATTATTATTGCTTTGCAACAAATTATAAGTAGAATTGGTAGCCCAAAAATTCCGTCAGTATTGAGTTTTGGAAAGGTGATTGCCAATGGAGCAACCAATATTATTCCTAATGAAGTGTATTTGGAAGGTACTTTTAGAACTTATAATGAAGAATGGAGAGAAAATGCACATCAAAAAATGAAAAAAATGGCTGAAGGTATTGCTGAAGCAATGGGGGGTAAATGTGAATTTACGATTGTAAGAGGTTATCCTTTTTTAAAAAATGAAGAAAATTTGACGAAAAGATTGAAAAATTTTGCTATCGAATATATGGGTGAAGAAAATGTAAAAGATTTGGATTTGTGGTTGGCTGCTGAAGATTTTGCTTATTATACACAAATCATTGATGGTTGTTTTTATAGATTAGGAACAAGAAACGAAGAAAAAAATATTATTTCAGGTGTGCATACTCCTACTTTTGATATTGACGAAAAAGCATTGGAAATAGGTGCAGGTTTGATGGCTTGGTTGGCTGTCAAAGAATTATCTATGGAATAAAATAAAATATTTTGTTACCTATTGCAAAAGTCTGTAGAACGGGCTTTAGTCTGTTTTTATCAACAGGCTAAAGCCCGTTGTTATACAATTTTCTAAAATCCTTAGATTTAATGGTAGTAGTGAAGATATAGACAAGAGTGAAAAATAAAAATTTAGATTTTACTTTGTTTTTTGATAAATTAATGGCAGATGAAATGATTGAAAAAACAATTATATTGATTTTTTGTGTTATATTTCTGTTATAAATGTTAAATTATACATAAATAA
>RDZP01000107.1 GCA_004294005.1 Cytophagia bacterium | reverse complement strand
AAAAAGTAAAACTATCGCAAGTATAAGCGAAGCGATACTTGTGATTTTGTATTGATAGAAGTCTCCAGACTTCACCACTCGGAGAGTGGAAAAGGCGTTGATTTGGGCGTATTTTTTGGTTTGTTAGGATTTTATTTTGATAAATATTTTGTTGAATAAGAAAAAATATCTATCTTTGTTCAAAATAAAAAAAGACGCTTGGACGCAGTATTGTCATTTTTCGAATGACTGAAGTCTGGAGACTTCTATCAATACAGAGGCACAAGTTACGCTTCGCTAAACTTGAGCCAGTTTTACTTTTTTTTATTTTTTGGAACACTTAAACCAGTTGGGGGCAAGTCCCACAGATGCAAATAGATGGATACCAGGTTTAGCACAACAATTTGTTTTGCAAAAATATCGTAATGGTAATGAAAGTACTCAATATCGACCTTTTGAGCATAGTGTAAATATTTCTGAAACAGTTAAAGGTTTACACTATGTTCCCAGTAAATAATAAAACTATGAAAAAAATATTGATTTTACTATTTTTATATTTATTATCTTGCGCACCCAAAAAACAAGATATTATTTTATCACATCATTTTAGCTACATCAGTGGTAGTCAAGAAAGATATACTCTAGCTACACATCATTATGTGTATGCGAAACATTATTATCCTCGTTATCACAATAAAAAGCATTTGATTGGTTTAGCCAAAAAATACTTTGATTCGGTCTATGTAAAAGACGCATCCATCTATTCTGTTAATTTTGTTTATTCTAATAATTTTGAAAAATCATTTGATGATACCGATTGGGGTTATGTAGATGATAACTATGTATTTTTTAATGCTCACGCTAACAGATACAAAAAAAATGAACTTGATACTTTAGATGTAGATTATTACCCTGATAGATATTCTTGGTGGTAGATAGAATAGGTACATACAATCCCCAACTGGTGCAAGCCTCTGGCTTGTATCTAACTACAAGCCTGTGGCTTGTCTGTTGCGAAGCAACAGTCTGCGTGTAGCAAATCAAAGTTACAACTGCGTGTTGAATGGTGTTTTGTAAACGTAAACTTATATTTTTTGCTATGCTCAAAAAGACAAAGTACTACATTTATAGCATTACCAAATTTTTATTTTTTGTGTATTGTGTTATTTTTTCAAAAAAGATACCTATTTTTGCACGATTTTATTTTTCATCAAAACAAAAATGAGGCTGTTTGTCAAAATAATCTATCTTTTTATTTTTTTAATGGGCATTGATTTGTGTTTGGAGGCACAAGTTAGAAAGATCATTGTCGATAAAAACAAGGCAAAAAAAGACAGTATTCAAAAAATATTTTTGGGTCGTTCTCTCGCTTTAAAATCTTCCTTAGATTCACTCAAAAATAAATGACAGAAGCAGAAGCGAAAAGACGAGGTAATCAAGCCATTTCGTAAGAAGTCCATTATTGATGGCAATTGAATAAATAGAACTCGCATTCATTAGATATAAGAAAAGTTATCCAAACTCACCATATTATCAGAAAAAAATTTAAAAATATCTAATAAATTCTTTGAATATTACAAAAAAGCACTATATTTGTGCATAAGAACAAATTAGTAAAAAAATAATAATAAAAATATGGTACTAAACTACCTTTGGGTTAGTTTTTTCTTGATAGCTTTTATATTAGCAAGCACACAAGCATTTTTGTTTGGTAATACACAAGTTTTTCAACAAATGGTCAAAGCAACCTTAGAAGCCTCCGAAACAGGTTTTCAAGTAGCGTTAGGATTGACGGGTACTATGACTATGTGGTTAGGTTTTATGAAAATTGGTGAAAAAGCAGGTATTGTCAATGTATTGGCTTTTTTGTTTGGTCCTTTTTTTAGGCGTTTATTTCCTGAGATTCCTGCTAATCATCCATCACTTACGCCTATTTTTATGAAGTTTTCGATGAATATTTTAGGTTTGGATAATGCAAGTACGCCTTTGGGTATCAAAGCAATGAAAGAAATGCAAGATTTGAATCCTACACCTGATACTGCTTCTAATGCTCAAATTATGTTTACAGTACTTAATACAACAGGCTTGACTTTGATTCCAATTACAATTATTGCATATCGTGTACAATATGGAGCGAAAAATCCTACTGATATTTTTATGCCGATTATGTTAGCCACCTCTGTTACTAATCTTTCTGCATTGATGATGGTCGCTTTTATCCAAAAAATCAATGTTTTTAATAAAGTTTTTTTATCTTATTTAGGTATTTTTGTTTCTTTTTTAGCCTTAACCGTTTTATATTTTGCCTATTTACCGCCTGCTGATATTAACAGAGTTTCTGGTTTTATGAGTAATTTTTTATTGTTTTCTTTGATAATTACCTTTATAAGTATGGCAGTTTGGCAGAAAGTAAATGTATATGAGGCATTTATCGAAGGAGCAAAAGAAGGTTTTGAGGTCGCCATTCGAATTATTCCTTATTTAGTAGGGATTTTGGTGGGAATAGCCGTTTTTAGGGCATCAGGTGCGTTAGAATTTATGCTTAATTCTTTGAAATATGTTTTACAAGAAGCAGGCGTAGAAGGAGAATATAGTTTTGCTTTACCTGTTGCTTTTCTTAAACCTTTGAGCGGAACAGGTGCATCAGGAATGATGCAAGATATTATGAAAACTTATGGACCTGATTCTTTTATGGGTTATTTGGCTTGTGTTTTTCAAGGCACTACTGATACAACTTTGTATATTATTGCGGTTTATTTTGGTGCAGTCAATATCAAAAAAATAAGATATACTGCCACGATTGGTTTATTGGCTGATGTAATTGGATTAACAGCTGCCATTTGGATTGCTTACTTCTTTTATTTTTAAATTATCTACTACTATGAAAATTTATTTTCTAATCTTTTTATTTTGCCTATTTTCTGTGTTTGGTTTCGCACAAGGAAAATCTTTTTCAGGTATTTTGGTTGATATTGACGAGAATCCGATTCCTAACGCAGAAGTTTCTTTTAATAATAATGCAGCAAAAGATGTTACAAATAGTCAAGGTAATTTTAATTTGACACTTATTCCATCAAGTATCCAAAAAATATGTGATAAAAAAACAGGTATTTTGGCACTCAAAGTCAAAGGAATAAAATACAATGTTGATAGATTAGAGGTTGATTGTGATAGAAGATATGCTGTTTTGATGACGACAAGTATCAGAGGAAAAAAAACACTTGTCAATGTAAATATCGATACCAAAATGGTTTTGAATGATTTGAAAGTCAATTTTTCAGTGGGAGAAGATTTTTATGAACAAGTAAACAATGGAAAAATTGAAATGAATCAAAAAATTTTTAAACGAATATGTAACAATAATAAAAATTTGAAAATAAAAATTTATTCAAAGCAAGAGAATAAGAAAAATTTTGATTACGAAATTATAAAAGTTGATTGCAATAGTCAATCTATCAGTATCAATATCAAAGAAGTAAACGATAACACTGAAACTACTATAACCAAAAAAGAGGAGGAAAAAGAAAATAAAGTTAATAATAAAAAAGAAAAAGAAAAAGAAAATACAACAGAAAATAAAGCACAAGAAAAAACAACAGAAAAAGAAGAAAATAACATAGAAAATAACGATAAAAAAGAAATAATTATCGATTCTACTTTATTGAATGTAAAAGAAATAGAAAATGAGTTGGCAATATTAGTCGAAAATCAAGGACAAAAATTTAAAGAAATGAAAATTGATGACCAAGAAGCATTTATTATTTTACATATCAAAAGACTAAAAGCACAAAATATCGAACTCGAAGAGCAAATCAAAAGAGTACAAATGATTTTAAAAACTGATAACACATTATCAAATGAAGAAAAATTAGACTTGACTAATCAACTTCAAGCACTCAAACACAAACTTCACTTAAATAAATTGGCTACTTTTGAATTGAATGATAGGCTTTCTGATTTGAATAAAAGTTTTTTGCAACGCTACCAAAATACCTTGATAATTTTCTTAATTATTATCACAGCATTGGGTATTATTAGTTATTTATCTGCTACATTAGCCAAAAAAAGAAGACAACAACGCGATGAAATTGCACAAAAAAATCAAGAAATTGAAAAACAAAGAAAAGAAAGTGAAACTTTATTGTTGAATATTTTACCCAATCAAATTGCACAAGAATTGAAACAAAAAGGACAAGTAATACCACAATTATATCCATCTGCAAGTGCATTATTTACTGATTTTCAGGGATTTTCTTCTATCGCCAAAAATCTAACCCCAAAAGAAGTAATTACACAATTGGAATATTATTTTAATGCGTTTGAAACTATCAGCGAAAAATTTGACTTACAAAAAATAAAAACAATGGGTGATGCTTTTATGGCAATTGCTGGATTACCAACGCAAAATAAACACCATTTTATAGATGCAGTAGCAGCCGCATTACAAATGCAAAGTTTTATCCAAAAAAGTGTAGATGAAAAAATAAAAATAGGTTTACCACCTTGGAATGTGCGTATAGGCGTACATACAGGCGAACTCGTAGCAGGTGTAATTGGTAAAACAAAATTTGCGTATGATGTCTGGGGAAATAGTGTTAATTTAGCAGCAAGAATGGAAAGTAGTGGCGTAAGTGGAAAAGTACAAATTACTGATGCTACTTATCAACTTGTCAAAGATTATTTTGATTGTGAAGTAAGAGGTGAAATTGAAGTGAAAAATATCGGAAAAGTACAAACTTATTTTGTAAAAAATATAAAAAAGGAATACTCAGAAGACGGATTTGAACCTAATCAAAAATGGTGGGAAATTAGAAATAAAATGATTTAATTTTTTTTTGATAGATACAAGTATTATATTGATAATAAAAAAAATAAAACCAAATAATTTTCAATCTATTGAACTAATATTCTTAATTTTTAATGTAATAACTAAAAAATTATTTTTTTTCATAAAAAATTTGGTTTTCTTAATACAATGCTTTAATTTGCAGCAAGTTTTTAAAACACAAGCTGAAATAGCATAAAATATGCAAAAATACATAGAAACTAACCGACAACGATTTATCAACGAATTGTTAGATTGGTTGCGTATTCCCTCTATTAGTGCTGATATGAACTATAAAAATGATGTTCGTAAAGCAGGTGAATTTGTTAAAAATAAACTCATAGAAGCAGGAGCAGATAAGGTAGAATTATGCGAAACCGCAGGCAATCCTATTGTATATGCCGAAAAAATTATTGACCCAAAACTTCCAACCGTATTGGTGTATGGGCATTATGACGTGCAACCACCTGACCCTTTAGAATTATGGACTTCTCCCCCTTTTGAGCCTGTTATCAAAGATGAAAAAATATATGCGCGTGGTGCTTGTGATGATAAAGGGCAAGCATATATGCACGTAAAAGCATTCGAAACAATGATGAAAACTAATTCATTGCTTTGTAATGTCAAGTTTATGATAGAAGGAGAAGAAGAAATTGGCTCAAATAATTTAGGGATTTTTGTAAAAGCAAACAAAGAAAGATTAAAAGCAGATGTTATTCTTATTTCTGATACATCTATTTTAGCCAATGATACCCCTTCTATTGATTGTGGTTTACGTGGACTTTCTTATATCGAAGTGGAAGTTACTGGACCTAATCGTGATTTACATTCAGGCGTTTATGGAGGTGCTGTTGCTAATCCTATCAATGTTTTGTGTGAAATGATTGCATCTTTAAAAGATGAGAATTTACATATTACAATTCCTCATTTTTATGATGATGTAGTAGATTTATCAACAGAAGAAAGAGCAGAAATGAATCTTGCTCCTTTTGATTTAGAATTCTATAAAAAAGATTTAGGTATAGATGATATAAGAGGTGAAAAAGATTACACAACTATAGAGCGTACAGGTATACGTCCAACTTTAGATGTAAACGGAATGTGGGGTGGCTATATAGGCGAAGGAGCAAAAACTGTACTTCCCTCTAAAGCTTTTGCTAAAATCAGTATGCGATTGGTACCTAACCAAAGTAGCGATAAAATTACATCATTATTTCAAAAACATTTTGAATCGATTGCACCAAAAGGCGTAAAAGTAACCGTAAGACCACATCATGGTGGAGAACCTGCTGTTACTCCTACAGATACAATTGCTTATAAAGCAGCCAGCAATGCAATGCAGGAAACTTTTGGTAAAAAACCAATTCCTACACGTGGTGGTGGAAGTATTCCAATTGTGGCAATGTTTGAAAAAGAATTAGGGCTTAAAACCATATTGATGGGCTTTGGTTTAGATTCTGATAGTATTCATTCTCCTAACGAACATTATGGATTGTTCAATTACTTTAAAGGAATTGAAACAATTCCAATATTTTTTAGAAATTACGCTGATATGTCAAAATAAAATTATTTTTCTTCTTAAAACCTTTCTACGTCAGAAAGGTTTTTTGTTTGGATTGATATAAAAACAAAAAAACTTACTTTTTCAATAGAAAAAATAAGTTTTTTGTTTTTCAAAGAAAAACAGATTAGCCTTCTACTACTTTAAATTTTAAAGGAGCTTTCACTTCTCTATGTAAATCAACAATAGCACTAAAATCTCCCAAAAATTTGATGTCTTTTTGTTCCATTACAATTTTGCGTCTGTCAATATCAATTCCTTGTTTTTGTAATGCTTCTGCTAATTGAATAGTAGTAACGGCACCAAAAATTTTCCCTGCTTCGCTAATTCTTGCGACAATTTCGATAGTTGAATTTTTAATTTTTTCAGCAATCAATTCAGCATCACCTTTAATTTTGGCGGCTTTATGGGCTGCTTGTTTTAGGTTTTCAGCCAATACTTTGCGGGCAGAGGGAGTTGCCAAAGTAGCCAAACCTTCAGGGATAAGATAATTGCGACCATAACCGGGTTTTACGTTTATAATGTCGTTTTTGTATCCTAATCCTGTAATATCATCTTTTAAAATAATTTCCATTGTATTTAAAAATAAATTTAGCAAGCTACTTGCCCCAAGTAGTAGCTTTTTTAATAAACTTATTACCCTTTGGGGCAGGGTACGTTTATTATAATGATTATTTTAACATATCACCTACAAAAGGCAACAACGCTATATGTCTTGCTCTTTTGATTGCTTGTGCTACTTTACGTTGATATTTTAGACTTGTACCAGTCAAACGGCGAGGTAATATTCTACCTTGTTCGTTTACTAATTTCAATAAAAAATTAGGGTCTTTGTAATCAATGTATTTAATACCATTTTTTTTGAAACGGCAATATTTTTTTCTGTTTTCAACTTTATGCAAAGGTTCGTTCAAAAGACCTGCTTTTGCTCCTCTTGCGTTATTATTGTTATAACTGTTGTTTTGCATTATTGAGCTTCGTTTTGTTGTTTAATCTTGTTACGTTTTTTTTCGTTGTACACAACAGCGTGTTTATCGAGTGCAATTACAATATGACGCAATACACGCTCATCGCGTTTGTATTCCGTTTCTAATGTTTTGATAGACTCAGGTTTTGCTAAAAATTCAACAACAGTATAAAAACCGCTATTTTTCTTATCAATAGGATAAGCGAATTTGCGCAATCCCCAATTATCTAAATGGATAATCTCGGCACCGTTGTCGGTGAGGATTTTCTTAAACTTATCAACAGATGTTCTTACTTCTTCCTCTGACATAACAGGGGTTAGAATAAAGACTGTTTCATAGTTTCGCAATGCCATAATGAATATAGAATTAAAATGAAAAAATTGATTTTAAATAATAAAAATTTTTCAAAAAAATATTTTTTTTAATATCTTTTTGAAAAGAGATGCAAAGTTAAATCAATTTAGAATGATTTGCAAATTTTTTTTATTTTTATTTTTTATATTACAAAAATATTGGTATTTGATGGGTAGAAAGTGAAAAGTAAATAGAATAATTTTGAGATGTAAGTGCTACACTTGCACTATTAAAATAGTTTTTTTTATATCACTCCTCCATCATTTCCATCTGCAAAAGTGCTGTTGCTAATTTTTTTAATTCTGATAAATTGATAATTTCTTCTTCTTTTTTATGAAAAAGCGTTTCTTCGTTTGTTTTTTCTAATTCTATTGATGCTTCTTTGGCTACATTTTTTGCTTCTGTTGCTATTTTGAGTGTATAAGTATCTTCACAAAGTTGTAATTTTAGAAAATCTGCAACTGCATGACGAATGCACTCATATTTATCAATGGTAAATATCATCAAAAATTTATTTGCATTTTTGTTATAAGTGCCTTGCGGATTTTGTATATAATTTTGTTTGTAAAGTTCTTTTATTTTTTGCGTATTACCAATATTGAGTAATTTGTTGCGCATATTATGAAACATTTTTACCAAATCTCCATAATCTCTTTGTTTACCATCACCATAAAAACTACCGACAAACATTTTTTGATGCAATTTTTCTACTTTTTGACAATTATCCAAATATTTAAAAAAAACTAACATTTGATGAATCAAAGCAATTTCTTTAGTAGTGAGAAGGCTTTTGCCAAGTGTGCGGATATGTTCTTCCATTTGATTGAAAGCATTGATAAAAGCCAATTTGAATTTTAAAGCAGATGGTGTTGTATAACTCATAACTATCATACTAAAAGCATCTTTGTTCAATAAATATGCTTTTTGTTTTCGTCCATAATTATCTTCATAAAAGATAGGCTCAAATTTGAGCCTATCTTTTTCACTATTCATATTTTCAATTTCTTCTAAATCTTGAATAGTTTTAGTAATGTCACGTAGTACATTTTTATGATCTTTTCCAAAAGTTTCTGCTATTTTAAGCGAAGTGGTAAGGGCTTTTTTGCCTTCGAGAGTTACAAGATTTTCCATATTATAAATTTATTTTTTTTTATTTTGATAAGGCTTGTTTGAGTAAATTGTGGAGGTTTTCGATTTCTTCTATTTATATTCTCTGCTGTTGTTAGTGTGTTGAAAAGTGGAGTAATATTTAATAAATAATTGAAAAATTTGTTTCTGCACTCTTCGTCCATCAACAACTTATATTTATTCAATACTTTTTTATACAAAGATAAGAAATTTATTTTTAGAAATATAAATTATTCTAAAAAAGAATCAAAAAATCAATATTTATACAATCACACAGACACTGAAAGGTGAACATTGTTGGATGCACAAATAAAAAAAACAAAATAAAGACAACTAAATAAAAATTTAGTTGTCTTTATTTCAAATCATTAAAACAAAATTAAAGTTTATGAAAAATAATAAAATGTTGTTGTTGCTTTGTGTTAGCTTATTTGTAAGTTGTCAAAATAATGGCGAGAAGAATAATCAAAAAGAAGCACAAAGAGTGGAAGAGATTGTTACAAAAAAAAATCCGACTATTGACGACATTGAAGAATTAGAGAAAATTGTCAAAAATAGTGTTGTGAAAGATAGTGCAAATAAAGATAAAAAAAATAATATAACCGATAAAAAAGTTGAGTTATCTTTGGAAACACTTCAGCAATTTAAAGAAATGTTTTCAAAATTAGAAAAAAATGGAGTCTTAGAACATCTCTCGCCAAAAGAAAAAGAAAGACGCGAAAAGGCAATCAAAGAATTAGAAA
>RDZP01000209.1 GCA_004294005.1 Cytophagia bacterium | reverse complement strand
AAAAAATTAAAAACAAATAAAATTTTGTTTAATATAAAAAAATAAAATATTATTTTGATTATAGTAAATTAAGACAAATTATTAGATGCGTTTAACCTGCATAAGGAATGAGAATTAAATAACTTATTCTTTTTATTGATTGTTATGAATATGTCAAAAAATAAAATCCGCGTTTGGAAATCAGTTTTATAAGTATTCTATGGTGTTAGAACGCTGATAAAACTGATGTAAACAACGCGGATTGAAGAAAAATACAGCCTTATATATTTTGAAAGTGATGTAAATTAAATCATAACTTTCTCTAAGAAAAAAAAAATTATAACTTTTCGATAATCATTGCTGAAGCACCACCACCGCCATTACAAATAGCAGCCAAACCATATTTACCATTTTTTTGGTGTAAAACATTGTTCAAAGTAGTTAAAATACGTGAGCCAGAACTTCCCAAAGGATGCCCTAACGCCACTGCACCACCAAAAATATTCATTTTATCATAAGAAATTTCCATTACATTAGCAAAAGACATTGCTACATTGGCAAAAGCCTCATTTACTTCAAAAAAGTCAATTTGACCAATAGAAAGTCCTGCTTTTTTGAGTGCTTTAGGAGCAGCCAAAGTAGGAGCAGTCGTAAACCATTCGGGTTCTTGTTCTGCATCAGCAAAACTCACAATTCTTGCTAAAGGTGTGACTCCTAATTCTTTTACTTTTTCGCCACTCATCAAAACCAAGGCAGATGCACCGTCATTGATAGTAGAAGCATTGGCGGCGGTTACGGTGCCATCTTTGCTAAAAGCAGGTTTGAGAGAAGGAATTTTATCAAAAAATACATTTTTATATTCTTCATCTTCGTTCATCAAAATAGGATTTCCTTTCTTTTGTGGAATTTCGATGGCAGTAATTTCTTGTTTAAAAAAGCCATTTTCAGTCGCTGCTGCTGCTTTTTTATAAGAATTGATAGCATATTCGTCTTGTTGTTCTCTCGTAAAACCAAATTTCGTAGCGGTTCTGTCTGCAAAAACACCCATTGCTTGTTTGTCATATACATCTAACAAACCATCAAAAGCCAAACCATCTACTAAGTTGGTATCACCATATTTATAACCAAACCTTGATTTCATCAAATAATGCGGAATATTTGACATACTTTCCATACCACCCGCTACTACTACATCAAATTCACCTGTCATAATATCCATAGCAGCCAAAGCAACGGCTTTCATACCTGATGCACATACTTTATTGATAGTGGTACAAATGGTACTTTTAGATAATCCTGCATAGATAGCAGCTTGTCTTGCAGGTGCTTGCCCCAAGCCTGCACTTACTACATTGCCAAAATAAACCTCTTGCACTTGTTCAGGGCTAATATTTGCTTTTTCTAATGCACCTTTGATAGCTTTTGCTCCTAATTCGGTGGCTGAAAAACTTGATAAACCACCCATAAAACTACCCATTGCAGTTCGAGTAGCAGCAACAATATATACTTCTTTCATTTTGAATTGAATTGATAATCAATAATTTATAATAAAAAATAATGCAAACGTTTGTAATGCGTCTGAAAATACTTACAAAGGTAAAACTTATTTTTGTAAAAAAGTAAAATATATTCAAACAAAATAAAAAAAACTTTGAGAGGCTAAAAAATAAATTGATAAAATAATATCAGTTCAAAAAATATCTGAAAAAAAATAACCAGAAAAGAAAAAATTTTTCTGGTTAAAAATAAATCGGTTCTACTAAGATTTATACGGAAAATAAAAACTGTAGTACACACTTTTAGTGTGTCGACACACTAAAAGTGTGTACTACAATTGCTCAATAGAAAA
>RDZP01000106.1 GCA_004294005.1 Cytophagia bacterium | reverse complement strand
AACGAGTTGTGAGCCAGAGATAAGTTTTTTCGCTTCGCTCAAAAAGACAAAATTTGTTGCAATACAATGTTTTCACTAAAATTGTCAGAGAACCAAATTGATTATTAAATGTAAAAATATTAATTCTTTTATACTTGACTTTTTCCGCTATCAAATAGAAATATTTATTAGCATTTTTAAAATGAAAGATAAAAATCTATTCATTTCAAAAATGCTATTGATAATCATTGGAAAAAACAACATCAAAATTCCTAACAATATTATTTTTTGCCTAAAAACCATAATAATTAATGTATGTTTCTAAGTCCTTATCACCTCTTCCTGAAAGATTAATAACGATAATATCTTCTTTTTTAAAATTTATTTTGTCTAATACAGCCAGAGCGTGTGCAGTTTCGATGGCAGGAATAATTCCCTCAATTCTGCTTAAAAGCAAACCTGCTTGCATTGCTTCATCATCTGTAATGGCATAAAAATCCCCTCTTTTGCTTTCAAACAAATGTGCGTGCATCGGACCAATGCCAGGATAATCTAAACCTGCTGAAATAGAATGAGGTTCTACAACTTGTCCATCTTCTGTTTGCATCAAAATTGTTTTGCTTCCGTGCAAAATACCTGTTTTTCCTAATACCAAAGTAGCCGCAGATTTCCCCGAACTAACACCTAAACCTGCTGCTTCTGCTCCTATCAATTTCACATTTTTATCTTCTAAAAAATGATAAAAAGCACCCGCAGCATTACTACCTCCTCCAACACAAGCAATGACATAATCAGGATTTTCTCTGCCCAATTTTTCGAATAATTGTTTTTTTATTTCTTCACTGATAATTGCTTGAAATCTCGCAACCATATCAGGGTAAGGGTGCGGACCAACGACTGAGCCTATAATATAATGTGTATCTGTAGGATTATTTATCCAATGACGCATTGCCTCATTAGTAGCATCTTTGAGTGTTTTGCTGCCTGAAGTGGCAGGAACAACCTTTGCACCAAGCATTTTCATGCGTGCTACATTCGGTTTTTGTCTTTCGATATCGACCTCACCCATATAAACGGTACACTCCATTCCCATCAAAGCACAAACCGTTGCTGTAGCAACTCCGTGCTGTCCTGCACCTGTTTCTGCAATAATTTTTTGTTTATTCAGCCGTTTTGCTAACAAAATTTGTCCCAATGTATTATTGATTTTGTGCGCTCCTGTGTGATTCAAGTCTTCTCTCTTGAGGTAAATTTGTGTGTTATATTTCTCAGAAAGGTTATGAGCAAAATATAGAGGTGTAGGTCTGCCTACGAAATCTTTAAGCAACAAAGTCAATTCGTCTTGAAAATCTTTTTGTCCAATAATTTTTAAATAATTTTGCTTCAATTCTTCTACATTTGGATAAAGCATTTCAGGGATATAAGCACCTCCAAAGTTACCATAATACCCTTTTTGATTGATATTGGTTTGAGTCATCATTTTTTTTATTTTAATTATTTACAAAAATACAATAAAAAAATTATTTTTCTCATTATAACTCAATTTTTTTCATAAAATCACAAATAAATAACAAAATTAAAAATGATTTTTTATATAATAAATGTATTTATGTTATGTTTAAATTATTTAATCATTTGTATATTTATCTTTTTAAATAATTAAAAAATTTTAATCAAAAATTTATAATTTTTAATTAAAAAATTAGTTATATATAACAAAAACCCTAAATATCTAAAAAATATGAAAAAAATAGCATATCTACTCTTTTTATCTTTCATTATCAATCTAAATACTTATGCTCAACAAAATTGGGTTTTAGTTCTCAACCAAAAAACTAACTATGAAGACCAAATTTGGCGTACACGCAATCATTTTCCACAAGCAGAAATAGAGGAGTTTTGGGGTGATGGTTATAGTGTTACACATCTTACTTACTCTGACGATAAATGGGCTTTGGTAATGAGTAAAGGTGCAAATCTTGGTTTACAATATTGGACATCAAACGAAACATTCCCTGAAGAGAATATAAATGCTTATTGGGCAAAAGGCTATCATATCACAAATGTTACTTATGGTGATGGAAAATGGGCAGCTGTAATGAGCAATAATGTAGGTTTAGAAGACCAAATTTGGGATATGAGTGAAACCTACCCAGAAGCCACCATCAAAAAATATTGGGACGAAGGTTATAGAATTTCTTGTTTAGATTATGGACAAGGCGGCTGGATTGTCGTCATGGATAAAGGTGGAAAAGTACAACAACAAATATGGAGAACAACCAAACAATATCCAAAAAAAGAAATCGAAGAATTTTGGGGCAAAGGCTTTAGTATTCATCAACTTACTTATGGACAAGGTGTTTGGGCTTTGGTAATGAGTAAAGGATTAGGTTGGGGAGTCCAGAGATGGCAAACATCTACCACTTTCCCTGATGCTGAAATTACAAAAAATTGGGCAGCAGGTTGGTTTATTACAGGTCTTTATCATGGAGATATTGCTAATCCAAATCCTAATCCAAATAATATAGTCAATCCAAATCCACCAAAAATAGTGTATGCAAAGCCTACTATCAATTGGAATGCACCTTATACACCTACACTCACAGTCAATAAAGAAGAGTATCGTTTGAAAGTTTGTGTAAAATCTACCTCTCCTATTAGTCAAGTACGTGTTTTGGTAAATGGAAACGAAGTAAGTGAAGCAAGAGGTTTTGAAGTGGTACCTGATGACGGTTGTGATAATACAATAGAAAGAACGCTAAAACTTAATGTTGGTGATAATAATTTACAAGTTGAAATTACAAACAAAGGAGGAACAACTATTTCTGAAAAAAGAACCGTAGTTTTTGAAGAAGCACAAGTTAATCCGAATGAAAATATAAATGTTATCAATGATAAAAGTCAAAAAAAATTAGCCTTTTTAATTGGTAATGCTGCTTATGCTAACTCACCACTCAAAAACCCAATCAATGATGTTCGTTCTATGGAAACTACACTCAAAGATTTAGGTTTTGAAGTCATAAAAATAGAAAATGCAGGTCAAAAAGATATGAAAAGAGCCATTGATGATTATGGACAAAAATTGAAAGGGGGAAAATATGATGTAGCATTATTTTTTTATGCAGGACACGGTTTGCAAATCAAAGGTAATAATTTTATTATGCCTGTTGATGCTAATATCAAACAAGAACAAGATGTAGAATATGAATGTGTAGAAGTTGGAAGAGTATTGGCAAAAATGGAAGGTTCTGATACAAAAGTAAATATTATTATTATGGATGCTTGTCGTGATAATCCTTTTGAGAGAAGCTGGTCACGTTCTACAAAAGGCAATGGATTGGCAATGATGGACGCACCTGTTGGCTCTATCGTTTGTTATGCCACTGCACCCGGAAAAACTGCTTCTGATGGAACAGGTACTAATGGACTTTATACTGAACAATTATTAAAATTTATGCAAATTCCTAAATTATCAGTCGAAGAGGTTTTTAAACAAGTAAGAATTGCAGTGGTAGAAAAATCTAACAAACAACAAGTGCCTTGGGAAACATCATCATTAGTAGGGGATTTCTTTTTTAAAAAATAATATTTTCTAAAAACAATTACAATTTTTCAAATTTTTTATTTTTGAAAAATTGTAATATAAAATCAAAAAACAACAGTTTAAATTGGATAGAATAAAAATACAATGAAAAAATTATATATCATCAGACACGCAAAAGCAGAAGATGGCTTCGAAATGCAATCTGACTTTGAAAGAAATTTGGAAGAAAAGGGCGTGAATGATGCGCATAAAATAGGAATAATGTTACAAAAACAAGGAGTTATTCCTCAAAAAGTTTATGTAAGTCCTGCCTACAGAACCAAACAAACAGCCGAAATTTTAGCTGAACAACTTTCTTTTGATAAAACAAAAATTATTTTTGAAAAAAATTTGTATGATGCAACACATAGCGATTTTTTGCAAGTTATCTCAAACTTTGACAATACGGCGGAAAATGTAATTGTGGTAGGACATAATCCAAGCTGCTCGATGGTTGCTGATTATTTGAGCAATGATAATGTGAGTTTTATGCCTACTTGCGCTGTTGCTTGTTTAGAATGGAAAACTGATGATTGGGCAACTGCAAGCCAAAATATAGCAACTTTGTTGTGGCTCAAAAGTCCAAAAGAATTATAAAATATTTTGGTTCTATTAAACTTTATACGGAAATTTATAGCGGGAGGCACACAGATAACGCGAATTTTACGGATTTAAACGAATTTTTTATTATTTCTAAAAATTACTTGCTGTAAAAATTTTGTGTATGTTTGAAACTTTAAGAAAAATACGTACTTACATAACCAATTGCCCTTGCTGGTGTCCCACAAGCAGGCGTCCTTGGTATAAGACTTGCTGTTATAACATTGCCTTGTGGGACACAAGCAAGGGCGTAAAACAAATATTTCGCCATTTTGATTAATATATAAATTTTTTACACTAACAAAAATTATGAAAATTTTTTTATTATTTTATTGTTTTATTGTCTTTTTTTCATACAATATTACTGCTCAAAGTGCTAAGTTTTCACTGAGAGAAGGCAAAAAAAATGCTTTTTTTTATGTAGATAATCAAGACAAACCAACAATTATTTATTATCGTGAAAGTACAGACAAGGAAAAAATAAAAATGGAGTTTTTAGGCGATTATGGTAATTTTCAAGGCGATTATGATGTCATTGGAGAGGTAAAAGTGAAACATCCTCGCACTCAAAAAATATTTATCATCAGACCTCAACATTTTAATTTATTAGTAACTTATCCAGATGGAATGTCGGACAATTTTTTGTGGGAATATAGTTTTGAAGCAGGCAAAGAAAGACTTTATACTATCATGTCGCCTGTAGGTATTGGTGCTGTTTATTATATGTCTTCACCTCAATCTGCTCCTGAATATGGAATAGTTGAAAATATGGAAAAAGTTTTAGAGGATAATGCACCCTATCAAGTTTCAATGCCTAAATATGGGAGAGCAAAATTTGTATATGATACTGAGAAAAAAACAATTATTGTAGAGAATCAAAAAGGTAAAAAAACAACTTTCGTACAAAAAGATTAAAAAAATGTTTTTTTTAATCTTTTTAATAGGTTAAAAGCACCTAATAATTTTTTTAAATTTGTTAAAATCAAAATAATATTTTATTTGTTTTTAATTTTACGCCTCGTTTGTGTCCCACAAACGAATGTTGTAACAATAAGACGCACCTCATCAACGATTGCTTGTGGGACACAAAGCAAGGGCAAAAAAATAATATTTTTTTTTATTTTTTATTGAATGAAAGAAATAACAGCAAAATAAAATCCGCGTTTGAAAATCAGCGTTATCCGCGTTCCAACACCATAGAACGCTGATGAAACTGATGTAAACAACGCGGATTGAAGAAAAATACAATGTCGTGATTACTGAATATTGAATGAAATTATTAAAAAAAGTTCATTTTTAGGTGCGTTTAACCTGTCTTTTTGAGAAAGTTGCATAATTTTTCAGGATTTTTTCCTATGATAAATTCTAATTTTTACCAACCTTGTGCCAAAACATCAATCAAGTGCATTGTTTTGATGTTTTTTCTGTACTTTTCTACATAACCTTCTAAGTGCATCAAACAAGAAGCATCACTTGAAATCAAGTATTGTGCTTGTGTAGAAGTAGCATTATCAATTTTTTGTTCTGCCATCGCTACAGAAATTGCAGGAAATTTGACAGCAAAAGTTCCTCCAAATCCACAACAGGTTTCATTTTCAGGCAGTTCAATCAATTCCAAACCTTCAACGTGTGCCAATAGTTTTCGGGGTGCTTCTTTGATTTGACATTCTCTTAAAGCACTGCAAGAATCGTGATAAGTAGCAGTTCCTTCTAATTTTGCTCCTTCAATTTTTTCTACTTCTAAAATATCAGTAACAAATTCCGTAAATTCAAATACCCTTTGTTGAATAGTAAAATATTCTTTGGAGTTTTTATCAAATAAATGGCTATATGCGTTACGTATCATACCTACACATGAAGCAGAAGGTACAACAATAAAGTCATCATTGTTTTGAAAATCTTTGATAAATTTTTCAGCAATTTTTTTTGCTTGTTGATTATAACCTGCATTGTAAGCAGGTTGTCCACAACAAGTTTGTGCTAAATTATAATTGAGTTCACAACCTAATTTTTCTAATATTTTGACCATATTTACGGCTGTTTGAGGGTAAAATTGGTCTATAAAACAAGGAATAAATATTTCTACTTTCAAGGTTTTTGTGTTAAATGTTTTTTTATTTTTTGATACCAAATTTATCTATGGTAGGCAAACTTGCATCAGACCATTTATTTTTTACTGTTCCATTTTCTAACCAAAGATAGCCTGGATTTGACCTTACCATTGTTTTTAAGATAGTTTTATCCATCGAAAAATAAGGTGTTGCTAATTGATATTGATGTCTAAATGCTTCAAAAGTTTTTCCATCATCACCTGATAAAGTAATCGCTTGAATTTTATTTTTTTCTAATTCTTTGATTAATAAATTTAATTCTTTGATATATTTAATACTTGTACGGCGTGCCTCTGCGATAACGATAATAAATTTATTACCTGAAAAAATCTGTTGCATTGTTGTGCTATCTGCAAAAGTATGAATTTTTGCTTTTGCTTCAGGATTTAAAAGTGGTTTTTTCATTTCTATAAACTTATATTTTAATGTATCACCATATTTTTCCCATTGTTCACCAAATTCTTTTTGAGATAATTGTATAGATTTACCATCATTTAAACTTTTGTACCAATATTGCTCATTACCATATTTGAGGGCTTCTTTTGGACGCATATTCGCAGGAATATTATCACCTATTTTATAAGGTAAAAAATCAAACCAAGGCAAATACCAAACTGCCCATGTAGCCACAAAAAATGAAAAAACAGAAACCCCAAAGATAGACCAACCTGCTAATTTTGTCGAATTATTGTTGATTTGGTGACGTTGAAAAAATAAAAAACCAATAAAAATCAATAAAACTATGTCTTTTGTAAAAGATGTCCAAGGTGTGAGTTTGATAAAATCACCAAAACAACCACAATCGGTAACTTTATTAAAATAAGCAGAATAGAAAGTAAGGAATGTAAAGAAAATAATTGTGCCTAATAGCCACCATAATGTATTTTTTACTTTATATCTTAATAATAAACTTGCACCTAATATCACTTCTAAACTACTTAAAATAATTGATAAACTCAATGCCAAAGGCGTTAGAAAATGCCAAAAATTAGATAAAACAGAAAGTCCTAATTCTTTTTTGTCAGTAGCAAAGACCTCAAAATATTCTTCTAATTTGATTTGTGTTCCGACAGGGTCATTCAATTTAATAAGCCCCGAAAAAATAAACAAACTACCTACAAAAATAATACTGATTAAGCGTAAATATTGCATATAAAATCAATTTTGATAAAAAATATTTGCAAAGATATATAAAAAAATAAAAAACAACAGATTTTTATCAAAATTTAATTATTAATGAATCAATGAATTAAAAATAAAATTAAGATTAAAAAAAAGATGTTTTTAAAAATATGACTTTTGATTATTTTAAATGATTTTTTCTACTAAAATATGATTCGCTTCCGACAAACGCATTGATATTTGTGTATTTTCAATTTCAATACAAATTGGACAACCAAAAGGAGCAATAGCAGACAGCGAAAATTGGGTTTGCGGCAGACACCCCATTTCTAATAATTTTAAAGCTATTTTATCATCATCAAAAGCGATAATAACTCCTTTTTCACCTTTTTTTAAAGAGGATAATGAAACATAATTTTTATTTTGCATCATAATTGAAGTATTGTTTTTTTCGAAAAAACAAAGAAAAAGTTTAATAATGGAAATAATAAGTGAATTAAGTATTAGTTTATTAAGAATATAGATTGAAATATTGAGTATATTGTATATTCTTTTGTTTTTTAATATTTTTAACTATATTTGCGTAACAAAATATTTACCAAATACATTTCAATTGTTTTCACTTTAATTTCATATTAAACTAATCAATTATTTTATTGCAATGATAACAAAAATATGGTATCAAATTTCTCATTTTGGTGTAAAAGATGGAGAATCTATTTATCAACACAAAAGTATTATTATTCTCAATCAGTTGTCCCTTTTAGGTATTTTATTAACTCTATCAATGTCAAGTTTTTTGTATTTTAAATTTAATTTTATAGAAGTACCATTGGCTTTATTATCCAATTCTTTTTTGTTTATATTCGTACTTTTTTTAAATAAAAATTACTACACCAATTTATCTAAGATTTTAATTTCAGTTATTCCTACCCTATCTCTTTTGACTGCTTCTATGTATGCCAAAACACAAGGTATTACAGCGACTTTTATATTTTACATTGCGCCTCGTACAGGTTTGATGATGATAATGATGGTTCCTTTGTTTTTATTCGGTTTTTCGGGATGGAAAAAAATGCTTTTAGGAATGTCTGTTACTTTAATTGCTTTTTTATTTTATGATTTTTGGCATAGTTTGATTGGTATTTATCCTCAAAAATTACCTTATAATCCTAATGAATATCCTGCTTTTGTTTTTGGCACTACTGCACAAATTATTTTTATTGTTATCACAGTTTATCTGGTACAACAAATTAATAATGAATACGAATTAAAAGTACAACAACAAAAAAAAGAAATAGAAAGGCTTTTGTTAAATATTTTGCCTGAAGAAGTAGCTGATGAATTAAAACAAAAAGGTACTGCTACTCCACATCATTATTCGTTGGTAAGTGTATTATTTACAGATTTTAAAGGCTTTACAAATATTGCAGAAAAAATAACACCACAAGAAGTGATAGAAAACTTAAATAATTGTTTTTTGGCTTTTGATGAAATTTGTGAAAAATATAATTTAGAAAAAATAAAAACCATTGGTGATGCCTATATGTGTGCAGGAGGTTTGCCTATAGCCAATACAACTAACCCTTTTGATACTGTCTTGGCAGGTTTAGAAATGCAGACTTGGATGGGAAATTGGAAAAAAGAAAAACAAGCAAAAAACGAACCTACTTGGGAATTGCGTTTGGGCATACATACAGGCGAAGTGATTGCAGGTGTCATCGGAAAAAATAAATTTGCTTATGATATTTGGGGCGATACAGTCAATTTGGCAAGCAGAATGGAAAGTAGTGGTGAAGTAGGAAAAGTCAATATTTCAGAAACAACCTATCATTTGATTAAAGATAAATTCGAATGCACATTTAGAGGAGAAATAAAAGCAAAAAATAAAGGAGAAATCAATATGTATTTTGTGGAGAAAGTTTTATAAAAATAAAAAAAAAAACACATATTAGAAATTGTATGGTAGTTTGAGAAAAAATATCAGACCTTCTATGCCTTTATCTATCTGCCATAAGCAATGGCGAAAAATAATAAACTTAATATCAATAGAATTGAAAAATCATAAAAGTAATTGTTTTTTAATGAATTTAATTTATTTTTGCAGAGTATTTTTGGTTCTACTAAACTTTATACGGAAATTTATAGCAGGAGGCACGCGGATAACGCGGATTTTACGGATTTAAACGGATTTTTTATTTTTGTAAATTTT
>RDZP01000105.1 GCA_004294005.1 Cytophagia bacterium | reverse complement strand
TGACCAAAACAAATCTAATCTTTATCATACAACTCATTGATAATCAATACTATAACATAAAAACAAATTACCTAACATTTGGAAAAGTTAGGGATTAAACAATTGTCTTTTCAATATTTTACTATTTAAAAAAATAAGTATTAAAAATATAGATTATCGACTCATCTATTCTAAAAGCATTATTTTTTTTTAAGATTAAATCTCTCAATTAAAACCATTCATTGAATAGAATTTTTTGAGTAAATGATAGATACAACTAAATAATCTCTTTCATACTCGCTTCGTGTGCATACAAGATATGGTCAATGTCTTCTTGGGTTAATGCGATAGATAAAAATAAACTTTCAAATTGAGAAGGTGCTAAATAAACACCTCTTTTGAGCATAGATTGAAAATATTTACCAAATAATACCAAATCTGAGCGTTGTGCAGTACCAAAATCAACTATTTTTTCTGATGTAAAAAACAAAGTAAACATCGAACCAATCGAGTTAATTGTATAATTCAAACCTAATTTTTGATTAATTTTTTGAATACCTTGCACTAATTTTTGTCCAATATTTTCTAAATTTTGATATACAGAAGGATTTTCATTCAAATAATTGAGCATTGCCAAACCTGCAGACATTGCCAATGGATTACCTGATAAAGTACCTGCTTGATAGATTTTCCCTGCGGGAGCAACACAATTCATAATCTCTGCTTTTCCCCCATAAGCACCCACAGGCAATCCACCACCAATAATTTTTCCTAATGTTGTCAAATCTGGTTTGATGTTGAGCCGCTCTTGTACCCCACCTTTTGCTAATCTAAAACCTGTCATTACCTCATCAAAAATCAAAACAATGCCATTCTTATCACAAATATTTCTTAATCCTTCTAAAAACCCTTTTTCAGGCAAAACTAAGCCCATATTACCCGCAACAGGTTCTATAATAATGGCTGCAATTTTATCTTTATTGGCATCAACCAAGTTTTGCACACTGACTAAATCATTATAGTTAGCAATCAAAGTATCATTGGCTACGCCTTGCGTTACGCCCGGACTATCAGGTGCGCCAAATGTAATAGCACCACTTCCTGCTGCAATCAAAAAACAATCTGCATGTCCATGATAACAACCTGCAAATTTTATAATTTTTTCTCTATTTGTAAAACCTCTTGCTACTCTTACCGCACTCAAACACGCTTCTGTTCCTGAATTGACCAATCTTACTTTTTCGATGCTTGGCATCATTTCAGTAATTAGCTCAGCCATTTCAACCTCTCTGCGTGTGGGTGCACCAAACGACCAAGAATCTGTCAATACTTGTTGCATTGCTTCTGCAATCATTTCGTTAGCATGCCCCAAAATCATCGGTCCCCAAGAGTTGATAAGTTCAATGTATTTATTATTATCTTCATCATAAATACAAGCACCTTTTGCTTTTTTGATAAAGATAGGATTTCCACCTACTGCTTTAAAAGCCCTCACAGGTGAATTAACGCCACCCGGTATTATACTTTGTGCTTTTTCGAATAATTGTTGACTTATTGAAGTAATCATAATTATTTTTTTATTAATTTTGTTGGATTTTTTGCTTTTAATAAAAAAAATAGGTTTTTAGTAAATAAAGTATCTTATTAGTAATCACTATTTTATAAATAAGCAAATGATGTTTTTTACTTTGTTTGAGATAATAAAAATTATTGTTTTATTTCTGCTAATATTTTTTGAATTCTATGGTACATTTGTTGAAAAAAATTACGCCTTTGTTTTTCAGAACTTCCACTAATTAACAACGATTTCTTCGTCATATTTTGTAAAAAAGCAGAAGTCTCTTGGCAAAAATCTTGGTTCATTGTTGTCATCACATTGAAAGTTTGATGCCTTAAATAAACGATTTGAAAATTACCAAAACTTACTAATACACAATTATTGCCTACTTGAATTTCGCTTTGATACAATTCAAAAGATGCTTTTTTGAAAGATTTTTCGGCTGCTTTTTCAATATTTTGTAAAATTTCTAAAAATTGTTCACAAACAATTCTCATTTCATCAGGATTTTCAAATAAACCTGCTTCCCAATAATACATAATTTGCCTAAAAGTACTATTAGCAGATTCATCAGTCCAGATTTCTATTGAAGGTGTTTTTTGATACAAGTCATAAATTTCTTTACATATTTGTATTGTTTCTGGTTCAATTTTATATGTAGCAAATTTTTGCCCTTGCCATTCAGGAAGATTCAAAACTGATTGTTGCCAATAAAAAACCTTAAAGGCTGTATGTTCAGGGTGATTAAAATGATGGAAAATAGGAATATCATCAGCACCATATATAATTTGAGCATTAGCAATACCTTGCATTTTTTTGAGCATATCCAAAATTTTACTAAGATATTCCTTAAAATTTTGCTGTGTATTCAAAGAAGAATAATTAAATGTTACAGAACTTTTATCAGTATGTAAAAAATTATCGAAAGATAAATGAAAGTATTGACATAATTTAGCTATTTCATCAATAGTTAATAATTTTTCACATCGAATACGTCTATATGCACTATCTTGACTTATATCCAATATTTTACACAAAATATCAGAAAAAACAAGCGAAGAAGGAACTAAATTTTTTAAAGTTGATAAAAATTCTTGTTGTATCATTTTATTATTTTATTTCACGATTTGTCTTCCAATGCTATGATATTCAAAACCAATTTCTTTCATTTGTTCCAATTCAAAAAGATTTCTCCCATCAAAAATTACTTTATTTTTTAACAAAGAACCTACTACTGAAAAATCAGGGCTACGAAACACAGACCATTCTGTCATAATTAACAATGCGTCTGCGTCCACCAAAGCACCATAAGGACTTTCAGCATATTGAATTTTATCGCCCAAAATTTCTTTTACATTTTCTATGGCTTCAGGGTCATACACACTAATTTTTGCACCTTGTTCTAATAATGCGTGGATATTTTCTAAGGCAGGTGCTTCACGAATATCATCAGTATTAGGTTTGAAAGCCAAGCCCCAAACAGCAAATTTTTTGTCTTTCAAATCATTTTTAAAATAAAATTGAATAGCAGGTAAAAGTTTTGTTTTTTGTTTTTGATTTACATTCATTACTGCTTCTAATATTTCAAAATTGTATTCATTTTCTTGGGCAGTTTTTGCCAATGCTTGCACATCTTTTGGAAAGCAACTTCCGCCATAACCAATTCCTGCAAACAAAAAACGATTACCAATGCGTGTATCTGTACCAATTCCTTTTCTTACTTTATCAACATCAGCCCCAACTTTTTCACACAAATTAGCTATTTCATTCATAAAAGTAATTTTAGTTGCTAAAAAAGAGTTAGCGGCGTATTTTGTCATTTCTGCTGACCTTTCGTCCATAAAAATCAAAGGATTTCCTTGACGAATAAATGGAGAATATAATTTTTCCATTACTTTTTTTGCTTTTTCCGAACTTGTACCAATCACAACTCTATCAGGTTTCATAAAATCTTCAACGGCTACACCCTCTCTCAAAAATTCAGGATTAGAAACTACATCAAACGCTACTTTTATATTTTTGGCAATAGATGCATGAACTTTTTCTGATGTTCCAACAGGTACAGTACTTTTATCTACAATTACAGCATATTTTTCTAAAATATGTCCTAAATCATCGGCTACTTTTAAAATATATTTCAAATCTGCAGAACCATCTTCACCTGGAGGGGTAGGTAATGCTAAAAAGATAATTTCAGCGTCTTTGATACCCTCTTTAAGATTAGTCGTAAATTTTAGATTACCTTGTTTTAGGTTTCTTTCAAATAAAATTTCTAAGCCAGGTTCAAAAATTGTGATAGTTCCTTGTGATAATTTATTGATTTTATTGACATCAATATCAACACAAGTAACATTATTACCCGTTTCAGCAAAACAAGTACCCGTTACCAAACCTACATAGCCTGTGCCTATAACTGCTATTTTCATTTTCTATTTTTTAAAATTAAAATTGATTATTTTTTATTATTAATGTTATTTATTTTTATAGTTTTTCTATTTCATCAATCGTAAGTCCTGTGGCTTTTATAATATCTTCTATAGAAAAACCTAATTTTTTACAATTTTTAGCAGTTTCTTTGATACCTTCTTTGATGCCTTTTTCAAAACTTTCTTCTTTTGCCGTTTCCAAAACCGCCATTTCAATCCTACGATTTTCTACTCGGCGTTGATACACTTGTTTGTCAAGGTTTGACATTTTTTCTGTATTTTCCATTTTTTTACTTTTATAGTTTTTCTATTTCATCAATCGTAAGTCCTGTGGCTTTTATAATATCTTCTGTGGCAATACCTAATTTTTTTAATTTTTTAGCAGTTTCTTTGATACCTTCTTTGATACCTTCTTTGATACCTTCTTTGATACCTTCTTTGATACCTTCTTTGATACCTTTTTCAAAACTTTCTTCTTTTGCCGTTTCCAAAACCGCCATTTCAATCCTACGATTTTCTACTCGGCGTTGATACACTTGTTTGTCAAGGTCTGACATTTTTTCATAACGTAATTTTTCTCTTGCCTCTGTGATGCCTTGTGCTTTAAAATCATCAGGAATTTCACTATTTTGCAAAAAATAAACCCATTCATCAAAATTTCTTTCTATTTTTTGTTTCTTAAAATTTCCTGCTTTGATAATAAAATATTTTGGAAAAATATCAGAAATTTTTTCTACTCCAAACTTACGCTTTTGATTATCAGAGGGATACAAAACATCATTTTGAGTAAGCCCAATAAACTCACCTTTGTACTCATACAAATAATCTAAACCTTGTCCTAATTCAAAATAAACAATATTAATGGCGTATGCTTTTTTTACTTGTCCATAAGGTTGCCCTTCTTGAATGTATTGTGAAATAAGTTTAGAAATACCATAGACCATTCGATGAAAATAATCTTGTTCCGAATCATATTGCACTTCAATTAACATCAACTCATCTTTGTCTGATTTGACCAAAATATCCACTCTATCATATTTATCCAAAGCGGTTTCTTTGTTAGATTCACTCTCCAAAACTTCCTGAATTTTGACTTGAAAGCACAATAATTCACTCAAAAAACCTTCTAAAACATCAAAATTTGCTTTATCTCTGAATAATTTTTTGATTGCCCAGTCAAAACTAATGTATGTACGATTCATTGTGTTAATTATTTATTTTTTCTCACCACTAATAAAAATCCTTTTTACCTTTTCTTTGTCATTCACTAATCCTAATGTATCTGCACTCTTTACAATTTCAGATTGTTTGCCTGCAAAAGCATCATAAGCGGCTTTCAAAGTGATATAATCAGCCCTCAAATTTTCAACTTCTGCTTCTAATTTTGTTGTTTGTCTTACCGCTTTTTCGCCTTGATGTGCATTACTAATGTAAATCAACCCCAAGACTGCCCAAAATAAAATATAAGGAATGTATTGTGGAGCAATTCCTTTTTCGTTGATATTTGTATTATTTTTAGGAAAAAAAGATATTTTTTTGAATATATCTAAAATATTAATTTTTTCTTTTTGCGGTTTATTATTATCGTTTTCTACTTTTCGATATGTATTTTCAGCCATGTTTTCTAAAATCAATTTGAATAATCTATCAAAATAACTTTTGTATCTTTTATTTTTGCACAAAAATAGTGTTTTTTTATTGATTTTTACAATATTCATTTAAAAATATTTTGATTGTACCTATTGAAAAACACTTTTTAAATTTAAAACTTGCAAAGTATTTGAGATATTATACATTTAATAAATTGATAATGAATAATTTATAATTAATAAAATACATCGAAACCACTTTTTGATGTATATATTTCAATTTAATTTATTTCCGCTTTGATTCCTATTGCTTCAATTAGAAATTATTTGATGAAAGTATTGATTTTTATTGCTATTTTCTCAAAAAAACACTAATTTTGCAGTCGATTAAAAAAATTTTATTAAAATAAAATAATGGCTCAAAAACAAAACAATCAACAAGAAAATCCTTTGTTTCAAAAAGTAGTTGCACACGCCAAAGAATATGGTTTTGTATTTCAATCAAGTGAAGTATATGATGGTTTGCAAGCGGTGTATGATTATGGGCAAATTGGAGCGCAACTCAAAAATAATCTAAAACAAATTTGGTGGAAAGCAATGACGCAAGTCAATGAAAATATTGTTGGTATTGATGCAGCAATATTTATGCACCCTTTGGTTTGGAAGGCTTCAGGGCATGTCGATAATTTTAGCGACCCTATGATTGATAACAAAGACTCAAAAAAAAGATACAGAGTTGATCATTTAATAGAAGAAAAAGCAGAAATTTTAAAAACAGAAGGAAAAATACAAGAAGCAGAAGCAATATTGAATGCAATGAATCGCTTATTGCAAGAAGAAAATTATGTAGGTTTGTATGAACTAATTATCAATGAAAAAATTACTTGTTCTGTTTCAAATACATCAAATTGGACAGAAGTAAGACAATTTAACTTGATGTTTTCGACTGAAATGGGTGCAGTAGCAGGCGAATCAAATACTATTTATTTAAGACCTGAAACAGCACAAGGTATTTTTGTTAATTTTTTGAATGTCCAAAAAACAGGTAGAATGAAAATTCCTTTTGGTATTGCTCAAATTGGAAAGGCTTTTAGAAATGAAATTGTAGCAAAACAATTTATTTTTAGAATGAGAGAATTTGAACAAATGGAAATGCAATATTTTGTAAGACCACATACTGAAAAAGACGCTTATAATTGTTGGAAAGAAAAAAGAATGAATTTTTTGAGAGCATTAGGTTTGCCCGCTGAAAAATTGCGTTTTCATGACCATATCAAATTAGCACATTATGCCAATGCCGCAGTCGATATTGAGTATGAATTTCCATTTGGATTCAAAGAATTGGAGGGAGTTCATTCAAGAACAGATTTTGATTTGACAGAACATCAAAAATTATCTAAAACAAAAATGATTTATTTTGATGAAGAAATTGAGGAGAAAGAAAAACAACGTTATGTGCCTTATGTAGTTGAAACTTCTATTGGTGCAGATAGATTATTTTTGGCTATTTTATGCAATGCTTATACCGAAACCACAGGAATAGATGCTAAAGGTGAACAAAAATCACGTTTGTATCTCAAATTACACCCTGCGATTGCACCCGTAAAAGTAGCCGTTTTTCCGCTTATCAAAAAAGATGGATTACCTGAAAAAGCAAGGGAAGTTTTTGAAGAATTAAGGTATGATTTTGAAACTATTTATGAAGAAAGAGGTGCGATTGGTAAAAATTATACTCGAATGGATATGATTGGAACGCCTTTTTGTGTTACGATTGACCACGAAACTTTGAATGATAATGCAGTTACGGTGCGTTTTAGAGATACAACCGAACAAGTGCGTATTCCAATTACAGCATTAAAAGCATTGATTGCTAAGGAAGTAAGTTTAAAAAATATTTTTGAAAAATTATAGAATAAATTGATTTTAATTGAAAATATACGCATCAGAAAGTAGTTTGGGGATAAACCTTGTCATTCCGACTGAAAGGAGGAATCTTATTGTTGGTTTACAAGTCATTCAAAGTAATATTTTTCGCTTTGCTCAAAATGACAAACCTCCCAAAACCGCTTTCTGATGTGTATAAAACCAAATCAATACAAAAAAATAAAGAAAATAATTTATTTTTTTGTATTGATATTTTTAAAGTTCTGTTCTAATTTGCTTTATTTCAGCAACTGACAAACCTGTCAATTCATTAATTGTTTCATCATCAAAACCCTTTTTAATTGCTTTGATAGCAACTTGTCGTGAATTTTCGGTTTTTCCTTTTATCTCTCCACGTTTGTAAAGGACATCATTTTCAATGTCTATATCGAGTGTAATTGGCATATTATTTTGAATTATTTCGTGAAAAATATTTGTGAAATTTCTAAGTCTTGACAAAATTAAAATTTGTCGAACATACTTTTGTAACGTAATCTCGTCCTTACTTATTTTCTTTAAAGTCAAAATTATTTTTTCTAAGACTTTTTCTACTTTTTCCTCCTCAAAATTACATAAGATTGCTAAAATTACCTCTTCAGGAATTTCAGAGTCAATAAAATTTTTATAACCTATTTCGTGCAAGCTCAATAATTGAAAACCGTTAAATATTTCATTTTCAGGTAATTGTGTTTGCATTTTTGAAGGATTTTTATCTAAATAAATTACGATTTGCTCTATAGGTATTTGATATTTTTTCTTCAAAATAGCGTAATATTCTTGCATTCTATAAATCATATCGCTTTCATCTTTGCTTTGAAACTCAATATGTAAAATAAATTTTTCTCTTTTTTTGGAATGAACAATCTTTAAAAAATCAGGTTCACGCTCTATAGTTGTCTGTAATTTATCTTTTATTTCTTCGGTTTTTTCAATATCAATTTGTAGATAATTTTCGCAAAGCGCTAAAAAAACAGGTTCAATATTTTCTTTGAAAATCTTGTCATATTGCTTGGTTTCTTTGTCTTTTTTTTGTTCTTTTTTCATTTTGCAAAGTTAAAAAAATATTTTTTTGAAACCAAAAAGAAAATCTGAATATTTTTTATTATTTGTAAACTAATAAAAATAAAGTTTTAATTTTTACATTAAAAAATCAATTCAAATCAAAAAAAATGACTAAAAATTTATCATTCTAAAAATTCAAGGCAATAAAGATTGAGAAAATAATCAATAAACTACATTTTATTTACTTCACTTTAGCATTATCAAAATTCATTTTATGAGCCAAATCCCAATCATTCATCATATCAGAATTAACCAATAAAACTTTTATACGAATATCTTTGTATTTTTGTAGTTGTTTTATCCAAGATTTTGCGTGTTTTTTGCTCATACCAAACCAATTTGTCCAAACCATTAAAAAGTAAAAATCATTCTGTCCTAATTCTTTCATTGTTACACTTTTTCGGTCTATATCTGTAATTTTATTCAAATAATAAGGCAATGCAATTGTGTCTGTTTTCGGAAATCTTCCTTGTTTTGAAAGTTGTTTGATGAAATCATCTGCTTTTCCGCTACATTTTGTATCTTCTTGGTACTTAATCATTTTTCCTTCTGCGTCAAAAATTAAAATACCACTTTTATCTGTCAATACACTATCAAAACTTATTTTTAATGGGAAACTATATTCAAGTTCTTTTTTAATATCAGCAGCTACTATTTGTTTATCTTGTTGACGATACTGGGCAGAGTCCATACTATTATACTTTTCTAATACTTTCAATTTCATAGGCTTTGTCAAATAATGTTTTTCGGATAAGGGTGGATACAAAGACAAAGACGCAATAATACTTTGTTTATGTTCTACTTTATAAGGTCGCAAACCACCTGCATGTTTCAATAGAAATCTATGGCAAGAAGACAAAAAAAATAGAGAAAGGAAAAGTAATAATAAGAAATATTTTTTTTTCATAATGTTTAATTTTTATAGGATATAAACAAGCTGGCGTTTTTTAGTACCAGTCTTGTGAATTGATAAAAGAAATTTTTTACATAAATTTTACTCTACCCTACTATTTTTAATTAGTTGATAATGAATTACTCTACCCTACTATTTTTAATTAGTTGATAATGAATTGTTTATGATATTTATTTTGCATTTAGTTTTTTGTATTAGAAGCAGTCTTAAAAATTTTTCTATTATTTGATTAAATATTTCTGAGGGCAGTTTGCAAATGTCTTTTATAAAATCAATGCCTGCTCTGCAAAAACTTTTAGATTTGTAACCATGCTTTTTTATTTTTATTTTTTGTACTTTTTCATGATTAATTACACCTACACTAACACATATAGAATAAGCAATAGCAACCATTGCTATGAGTTTTTTTAGTCTGCTAAAATCTTTCATATGTGTACTTTCCAAGTCAAAACCTCTGCCTTTAAAAGACTGAAAAAGCACTTCAATTTTCCACCTT
>RDZP01000104.1 GCA_004294005.1 Cytophagia bacterium | reverse complement strand
AGGTAGTACAAGTGTTTGTATCAATTCATTACACAATTATTCTGTAGTAGATGCAGGAGGTAGAACTTTTTTATGGACAATTACAGGTGGAACGATTAACTCAGGGCAAAATACTAATGGCGTGAATGTTACTTGGACAGCAACGCCTGCTACTATTCAAGTGAGAGAAACGAATAATACAACTACTTGTTTTACAGAAGTAAGTACTAATATCACTATTAATGCTTTGCCAACACCAACAATTACGGGTAGTTTGAATGTTTGTAGAAATTCAACACAAAATTATTCGGTAGTTAATCAGGCAAATACAACTTATATATGGACAGTAACCAATGGTACAATTAGTACAGGCCAAAATACAAATCAAATTTCAGTTATTTGGGATAATCCAACTGCAATAAGTGGGACAGTGCAAATTCAACAAACAAATACATTGACAAATTGTGTAGGCACTTCAACTTCAACGGTTACCATTGTTCCTATTCCTGCTCCTGCGGTTGCGGGCAATGCGTCTGTATGTGCAGGCAGTACACAAAATTATACAGCCACATTTACTACAGGTAATACATTATCTTGGGCGGTAGTAGGTGGAACAATTGCATCAGGACAAGGCACAAGTACATTAGTAGTAAATTGGGCAATAGGTTTTGTTGGCGTATCATCAGTAGCATTAACAGAAACCAATACAACAACTACTTGTAGTAATGTATTTACATTACCAATTACTATTAATTCAAATCCAATACCTACTCTAACAGGTAGTACAAGTGTTTGTGTAAATAGTACACAAAATTATTCTGTAGTTAATAATGTAGGAAGTACTTATCTATGGACAATAACCAATGGAACTCCTACAACTGCTAATACTAACAACGTTGCTATTGTTTGGGGAAATACATCAACAGGAACAATTATAGTACGTGAAACCATTACAGCCACAGGTTGTTTTACTCAAATTACACAAACAATTACACTGACACCACTTCCAAATCCAATAATTACAGGAAGCTTGCAAGTGTGTGAAAATGCGGTTCAAAGTTATTCTGTACCTAATTTACCTAATAATACATATACTTGGGCGGTTACGGGTACAGGTGCTACAATTACATCAGGACAAAATACAAATGCTATCTCGGTTACTTGGGGAACAACGGGGGTAGGTACAGTGGCAGTTACGCAAACAAACACAACCACAACTTGTGTAAATACAATTACTTCGAATGTAACTATTAATCCAAATCCAACTCCCGTAATTACAGGTGCATTACAAGCGTGTCAAGGTGCAACTTTGCCTTATTCGGTTATTAATAATGCAGGTAGAACTTATGTATGGTCGGGTGGTGCCAACACTACAATTGCTACAGGGCAAGGTACAAATGCTGTTACGGTTACTTTTGGGACAGGAGCAAGTGGAGTACTGACATTGGTAGAAACAAATACTGCCACAGGTTGTGCTACAACTACTTTTATTACCATTAATATCAATGCTAATCCTACTAATACAATTGTAGGAAGTTTACAAGTTTGTCAAAATGCAACACAATCTTATTCTGTTACAAACAATGTAGGAAATACATACACTTGGACAATTACAGGAGGAACACCAACTACCGCCACAGGAAATAGCGTTTCTATTGTTTGGGGGAACACAACATCAGGTACAATACAAGTAGTAGAAACAATTACTGCTACTAATTGCACTACAACGTACAACGCGAATGCGGTTTTAATACCTATTCCAAGTACAACTATCACAGGTATTTTTAACTTATGTGCTGATGGTACTGCTACTTATACTGCACCTAATCCGCCTAATTTGCCTGTAGGTTTGACTTACAACTACAATTGGATTATTACAGGTGGAACGGTTGTTAGCCCATCAACTTTAACTTCTAATCCAATTACAGTAAGATGGACAGATAATCCTGCGGGTGTTGAAAATATAAGAGTTACCATCACAAGTGTTTTGAATGGTACTCCGACTACTTGTACTGCAACTACGCCTTTGCCTTCTGGTGCTGGTGATAATGGTTTTGTAACGTTAAATTCTATTCCCAATCCAATAATTACAGGTAATACTACAGTTTGTAGTTTGACAACTCATACTTATTCAACGCTTAATTTACCTATCAATAGTACATTTATTTGGACTGTTTTAGATGGTAATGGTACAAATATTACTGCGACTGCATCTGTAACAGGTCAAGGAACAAATAGTATTAACGTAACTTGGGGGAATGCAGGAATAGGAAGAATAAGAGTACAACAAACTACGCCTAATACTTGCTCAAAGACGACCTTAGATTATAACGTAACAATTCAAGATGTTCCTTCTACCCCTACTTCTAATGATAGATTTAGATGTGGAGGTGCAGGTAATATTACTTTGAATGCTACTCATGCTACGGCTACTAATTTTAATTGGTACAATGTAGCAACAGGTGGAGCGGTTTTAGTTAATAATGCGTCTTATACTGCCAATATTACAACATCACCTACGTTATTTTGGGTGTCTGCTATCAATACAGCAGGTTGTGAAGGTCCAAGAAAACAGGTTACAGTAACCTTAGACCCTGCCAATTCACAAGTAATTACTAATGCAGTTATTACCAGAGCGGATAGTTGTGTGGCAAGTGGTGATTCTCCATCAGGAAGGATACTTTTATCTTTGACAGGTAATAATCAAAACGGACCTTATACATTTGTTTGGTCAAAAGTAGGTGAACCTACTTTTAGTGCCACTACTCAAAGTTTATTTGCTATCACAAGAGGTACTTATAATGTATTGATTACAGATGTGGGTGGTTGTACTACTACAGCAGGCCCTTTTATAGTTGATGAAACTTTGGCACAAATCACAGATGGAAAAGTAAATGGAGAAGTAAATCTCAATGCAAGTATTGCTAAAGGTACTAATTTTGCCCTTGCCGCTACTGCCACCAATGGTGTAACTTATGAATGGCGAGATATGAACAATAATATTGTTGGAACTACTGCTAATTTGTTGCTTACTCCAACAAATATTGTAGTAGATTTAGGTAATAATACAGGAGTTTATACTGTTAGAATTACTAATAATCGAAATTGTTTTATCATTCTCACAGTCAATATTAAAATAGTAGATTTACAAGTATTTGTTCCAAATGTCTTTACTCCAAATGGTGATAATAAAAATGATTTGATGAAAGTCTATGGAACAGGCATCAAAAGTATTAACTTCAAAATATTCAATCGTTTGGGTGAATTAGTTTTTGAAACAGAAGACTGGGATAGAGTTGAAAACCAAAGTAAAGGTTGGGACGGTACTTACAAAGGCACTTTATTACAAGATGGAAATTATACTTGGGCAATTATTGGTAAATTTATTGATGATACAGACATAAAAATACAAGGACGAACTACAGGAAATGTTTTGCTAATGAGATAGAAAAGTTTTTTGATGGTTTTTTTCCGTAGTTTTGTTTTGCACAACTACGGATTTTTTTTATTGTATTTGATTTTCTTTGAAATATTGAGTTTTAACATATTTGCATAGATACTGAATTGTTTGTAGGTAAAAAGTATAGATATATCCAAAAAAATAATAAAAATCTTTACAAATTGAATATATTTTTCCTTTTTTTGTATAATTTTGCAGAAAAATAAAGTTAAAAATAAAAATAGAAAATACATTGGAAAATAAAAATCATTCTACAGAAGATATATCAAGAAGAGAAGCACTCAAAAAAATAGCAGTGATAGGTGGTGCATTGTCCTCTTTTTCACTCTTAAATCAAAATATATTGGCACAAGAAAACCAAACAGATGACGGGGAAATTGACAAAGAAGCAAGTGCAGACTTAAAAACTGTCATCAAAAATGGCACAGTTTACCACAAACAAGAACTAAAAAAATTATACGTAGGTATTACACAACAAAATACTATCAAAGTAAGTGAACGCCCTCTCACTGCTAATAATATTATTGATGCAAAAGGAAAAATCGTAAGTCAAGGTTTTGTTGATATTTTGGCAGATAATGCAGGAAGCCCTGAAACAACTTATCGTATTTTTGAAAAATACAAACTTACTGATGGAGCTACTTCAGTATTACAAATGCACGGAGGAGCCGCTTATCCCGCTTCCTTTCATCAAAAATTTGACGCACTCCCACATTACGTTAATTATGGCGTGGGTGTTTTTGTGATGATACTACGATTGCGATTTATGAGTTTTGCTGATAGAATGAAATATACTGAAAAAGGACTGGAAGAAGGAGCATTAGGTGTTAGTCATAGTATCGAATACCAACCTACTTCTTATGATGAATTGTTAGGATATGCCAAATTAGCGGCTAAATATGATAGACCTTTCTTTTTACATCTGCGTTATTCAGCGGAAAAAACTGAATTAGAAGGTGTAAAAGAAGCAATACGATTATCAAAAGAAACAGGTGCAAGAGTACATATTGACCATTTGCACTCTACAGGTGGTACTTTCAATATGCCAAAAGCATTAGAATTAATACAAAATGCAAATCTTACAGGTGGACAAATTACTACTTGTGTTTATCCATATAGTTATTGGGCTACTTATCTGATTTCTAAAAGATTTGACCCAGGTTGGCAACAACGCTTTGGATTGACATACAGTGATTTGACAGTAGTAGGAACAGGGCAGAAACTCAATGAAAATACTTTTAATGCCTATAGAAATAGAGCAGGATTGTTGGTGGCTGTACCTGAAGGAACAATGCCTTTTGATAAAACAATCAACTTAGCATTACAAACTGATTTTTGTATGATTGGTTCTGATGGTGGTATAGAAAGTGAGCCAAAGGCAAATAATCACCCAAGAGGAGCAGGCTGTTTTTCAACTGCAATTAGACATGGAATAAAAATGGGAATGAGCATGGAAAAAACACTTTCTAAAATTACTACTTTGCCTTGTAGGTTGATGAAAGGTGCAATGGACAATAGAAATGATATTGATAATGGAAAAATAGCAGATATTGTTATTTTTGACCCAAAAACAATCAATGGAAAAGCCTCTGTTGCTAATCCTAATCAATTTTCAGAAGGAATAGAACAAATATTTATCAATGGAAGTTTAGTGTATGACGATAATAAAATATTGGCATCAAAAGGAAAACCAATTAGATATAGTTCAAAAAAATAATCATTTTTAAAAAAATGCAATCAAATTCAAAAAAAATTTGTTAATATAAATAATAATACTGAAATTAGCACAAATTTTTCAGGTATTCATTTTTTAATAATCGTACATATATATCTTATTTTTATAATATTTCAATGGAAATTAAAATCCCTAACATAGCCGAATCCATTACAGAAGTTGTTATTGCTGAATGGTTGAAAAAAAACGGTGATGCAGTGAAAGCTGATGAAGCCATTTGCACCGTAGAAACTGATAAAGCCTCACAAGAAATTTATGCTGATACAGCAGGTATTTTGACAATTATGATACAAGCAGGTGAAACTATCCCTGTCGGTACAACTATTGCCAAAATAGACACTTCTGCAACGCCTACCAAAACAGAAACGACACAAAATACACCTAAAAATGAAGTTGTAACTCCTCCTGTCGCATCTACACCTCAAAAAAAAGGAGAAATGGTAGAAATGGTAGTTACACCAATTGCTGAATCTATCACAGAGGTTGTGATTGGTGGTTGGTTAAAACAAGACGGTGATTTTGTGAATTTAGATGAGCCTTTGTGTGAAGTAGAAACTGATAAAGCAACCCAAGAAATGCCTGCCATCGCGTCAGGAATTTTGAGAATAGTAGCCACAGCAGGCACTACCCTAAAAATCGGAGAATTGATTTGTAGGATAGAAGCGAGTGAAGCACCTCAAAAAACTGCTGCAGTCAATACAGTTCCTCCTACACAACAAGTAGTTGCTGAAGCTTCTGTTGCCCAAAAAGATTCTTATGCGACAGGAACACCTTCACCTGCTGCTTCAAAAATTTTAGATGAAAAGGGAATTAATAGCAACGAAGTAAAAGGAACAGGTATTGATGGAAGAATTACTAAAAATGATGCTTTATTGGCAGAAAAAATAATAGTAAAACAACCTGTAACTACTCAAACGGATACAAATACTGTAGTTGTTGCACCTACAGGTGAACGAGTACAAAGGCGTGTACGTATGACGCAGATGCGTAAAACGATTTCAAAAAGATTGGTAGCAGTCAAAAATGAAACGGCAATGCTCACTACTTTTAACGAGGTAAATATGAAGCCTATTATGGATTTGCGTGCCAAATACAAAGATGAATTTAAAGAGAAACATAATGTCGGTTTAGGTTTTATGTCGTTTTTTGCCAAAGCCGCTGCCAATGCACTTCTACAAATTCCAGAAGTAAATGCTTATATTGATAATGGTGAAATTGTTTATAATGATTTTGTTGATATTTCGGTGGCAGTTTCTGCACCCAAAGGTTTGGTAGTGCCTGTTTTGAGAAATGTTGAAAATATGAACTTTGCACAAATTGAAAAAGGTATTGTAGAATTGGCTACCAAAGCAAAAAATAATACACTTTCTATCGAAGATATGACAGGTGGAACTTTCACAATTACAAATGGAGGTATCTTTGGTTCAATGCTTTCAACACCTATTATCAATGCACCTCAATCAGCCATTTTAGGTATGCATAATATAGTTGAAAGACCAATGGCAGTAAATGGACAAGTACAAATTTTACCAATTATGTATGTGGCTTTGTCTTATGACCATCGAATTATTGATGGGCGTGAAGCAGTTACTTTTTTAGTAGCCATCAAAAAATATTTAGAAAATCCTGAAAGATTATTGCTTAATTTATAATAAAAAAAGCCTCAGAAAATTTCTTTTTTTGAGGCTTTTTTTTATCAATTTTCTAAAAATAGAAATATTGAGAGCAATAAAAATTTATAACACACCAGAAAATTGTCTTAAAAATCTTACATCATTTTCAGTAAATAATCTTAAATCTTTGATTTGATATTTTATCATCGCAATTCTCTCTATACCCATACCAAAAGCAAAACCTGTGTATTTTTCGCTATCAATACCGCAAGCCTCCAATACATTAGGATCAACCATTCCGCATCCTAAAATTTCAATCCAACCCGAACCTTTACAAACATTTTCGCTTCCACCACATATTTTACAAGTAGTTTCACTAAATTTACCACAAGAAATATCAACTTCCGCACTTATTTCTGTAAAAGGAAAATAAGAACTTCTAAAACGAATTTTTGTACCTTCTCCAAACATTTCTTTTGCAAAATGATACAAAGTTTGTTTCAAATCTACCAAACTTACATTTTCGCCAATATAAAGTCCTTCTACTTGATGAAAAATACAATTTGCCCTTGCTGTAATTGCCTCATTTCTGAAAACTCTACCTGGCATAATCATTCTAATTGGTGGTTTTTGTGTTTGCATCATACGTACCTGTACTGATGAAGTATGTGTACGCAATAAAATATCAGGATTTTTTTCTAAAAAAAAGGTATCCTGCATTTCTCTTGCGGGGTGGTCAGGCGGAAAATTTAACGCAGTAAAATTATGAAAATCATCTTCAATTTCGGGACCATCAGCCACACTAAAACCAATTCTTTCAAAAATTTCTATTACTTTTTGTTTTACCAGATGCAAAGGGTGTACTGCACCTATAGATTGAGGAGGAATTGGCAAAGTCAAATCAAAACTATTCAAAACATTGCTTTCTTCTTGTTTTTCGAGTAATTCTTGTGCTTCTTTCCATTTCGTTTCGGCTTTATTTTTAGTGGCATTCACTGCCATTCCATATTCCTTGCGTTGTTCAGCGGGAATATTTTTTATTTCTTCCATCAAAGATTTTACTTCGTATTTTAAAAACTTAATTCTAAAATCTTCCAATGTTGTTTTGTCTTTGATAGGAAATAAATCTATTGCCTCGTTTAAGGCTTGTACTTTATCAAAATTCATAATTAAAATGTAGTATCGCTTTTTTTGAATAATTCAAAAAATCAATCATTGATAGTTATTCAAAAGTAATTTTTGAGTAAAAATAATTATTTTAAAATATTGCCTGATTTATTTTACAAGCAATATTTTAAAATCAAGTAATTTTTGAGTATAATTTATTTTAATCCATTCATATCAAAGCCCGGAATATTAGGCATATTAGGAATAAGTTGTTGAGTAATTTTTTGGAGTTCAACTTCCGCTGTTGTTCCTACTTCATTCAAGGCTTTGTTGATGGCTGCCATTACTAAATCTTGTACCATTTGTTTGTCATCAGGTCTAAATAAATCTTCATCAATATCCAAAGAAATTACTTGTTTTTTACCATTTACAGTGGCTTTTACCATTCCTGCCCCTGCTTCTGCACTTACTTTTACGTTCCCTAAGTTATCTTTTGCTTCTTCTAATTTGGCTTGTAATTCTTGAACTTGATTCATCATTTTAGCCATATCCATCATATTCATAGTCGAAAATTATCCCTTACTCCTACGGGAATGTTTAAGGTTTTGATTTGATACTGTTTTTTCTTTGGAGTGAATCAAAAAAACAAAATAATTATCGAAAAAATAAACTAAAATTTTGCTAAAAAATGTATATTTTTATTTTTTATAATAATTAAGTATCGTATTGCAAAGATAGGTATTTTTTATTTTAAAAAAACAATTCGTAAAAAAATATTATTTTAATTGTTCAAAAAACCAATTTTCTATGTTTCTTTTTTCAGAGGAGAAATTAATTCCGAAGGCAAAAATTTCTTTTTCTAAGGCAAAATATTTGTTGGCATATTGATTATTTTTGATTTGTTCTAATGCAAAATTATCTTTTTTTGTATCTACTTTGAACTCAAAAATATAGATATACAATTCAGTTTCGACGATTGTATCTATTCTACCAATATTATTTTGGACTTGTGATTCGCATCTAAAACCAATCATATTAAAGGTAAGATGAAAAATAGTATGAAAGTAAGCCTCTTTTCTGTCAAATATTTCATAAGGCACACAACCATAAACTGATTTTTTTAATATTTCAAATATTTTTTCAAAATCTTTGTTTCTCATTGCTTTTCTCAATGGCAGAGCGATATTTGTACTAATTCTATCAACACTTTTTTGTGTATATTGCACCATTAAATGACGAGAAAATGCTTGTTTTACTTCTATATTTGGAAAACCTAATTTAAAATATAAATCTTCATATTCTCTAAATGCTTTTTTTAATGTCAAATAACCTGTTTGAAACAACAAAGAAACAACGTTTTGGTGCATGTTATCTGCTAAATCTAACATTCCATACTCCATTTCTGTACCTTCTAATTCATCAACTAAAATATTTTGTTCTTTTAATAATTCGATTAACATTTCAGATGTTCCTGTATCAAACCAAAAGTTTTTAAATTCTTTGATAATAAAAAATTGTAACAAAGAATATAAATTATAGACAGAAGTTTCAGCATCAAAAGAAAAACCGTTGTAATGTGCTTTGATAGTTTTGAGTAAATATTCTTTTGTTAAATTAAATTTATCGGGCAAATCTTTTAGATGTTCATCAAAATATTCTATGAGTTCCTCTTGCGTTGCGCCACACATTGTCGCATATTTTTGTTGCAAACTGATGTCTGTTAGATTATTCAAAGCAGAAAACACTGAAATTTTACCATATTTTGAAATGCCCGTAAAAAAACATTTTTCGA
>RDZP01000103.1 GCA_004294005.1 Cytophagia bacterium | reverse complement strand
ATAAAATTTTACAAAAATAAAAAATCCGTTCAAATCCGTAAAATCCGCGTTATCCGCGTGCCTCCTGCGATAAATTTCCGTATAAAATTTAGTAGAGCCTCAATTATTTATATTTTTAAATACGGCATAATTTACTTCGCAAAACTTCGGATTAGGTGATATTATGAAAACGACACTTATAAATTTGATTTTTTTGACAACTATTAGTATTGCTACTTATGGACAAGACACCATTGTTTTGAAAAAAGCAATCTTGGGGACTTTTCACACGGAAAATAAAACATTTAACGGACTATCATTTGGATTTGCATCAACAATGCCTGACGACAGAAATGTTAAAACAAATGGACTGCGACTTGAAATTCCAGGTATAGGATTTTTGTCTTTTATGGGAAATGGATTTCCTAACGCAAAGGAACCTTTTGACCTTACAAACCACAGATTTAGTGAAGTTGTAAATGGTTTAAATATATCTACTGGTTCTTGGTGTGACTGCAATTATAATGGTTTAACCATTGCCGCTGTAGGACAATATGGGAAATTAGGACAAGGATTTTCACTTGCTGGTGGTTGGAATATTATAGACAAACAAAATGGTTTACAAATAGCTTTGATTGCAAATAGCTCATATTATATGAATGGAGTACAAATATCAGCCTTTAATTATATAAATACTGGTAATGGTTTACAAATTGGAATATTTAATAAGTCAGAAAATTTTAAAGGAATTCAAATAGGTTTATGGAATGTAAATCAAAAACGAAAATTACCATTAATAAATTGGAACTTCACAGAATAACATCACATAACATCATATTTGCAAAAGTGGGGGTTTGGTGTTTCTATGAAAGTAAAGTGTTAAATTCAAGTTTTGTGCTTCTAATGAAGTTCAGTGCTAAAAATCCTCGCCTTCGCAAATATGAGAACCTTTGTATGAAAAAAAGTTCATATAACAAAGTTTTTTGCAAATAAATCATTGATAATCAATTATTTATATTTTTAAATGTGGCATAATTTATTTCGTTAAAACCCTTGTTGGTCATTCCTATTTTATAATTTTTCTCAAAAAATATTGAAGATTTCAAATTATTATTTTGGAAATTTCTATCATAATTATTATTTTTGTAAGGTAAAATGAAGTGCAAAGATAACTATTTTTCTTCATTTAATAGTAGTGAACAATCAACCTCTTTCGTTTTAAATTGATTATTCTTATAATTATCCTTCAATAATAATAACTTCTTCACCTCTTACCCAACCCCAAACTTTGTCTTCAGGAGTACAAACAACAGAAATTTCATTACCTGATTTCAAACTCAAAAACATAGATTCCTGTACTTCTAAACGGATTTTTCCGTGTTTGTCTGTAAATTCTAATGCGTCTAATCCATCTTTATCAAATCCTGTGGCGTGTTCTACTTCTATTTCAAAATAAAATTCGTCTGTTTCTTCATTATTTTTTTCGTCTATTAGTATTTTATTGATTCGTTGTATCAAAACTCCTTCTACTAAATAAGGTTTGTGCATACTAACAAGATGATACAATTCATCACCATACAATAAATAATCTAAGGGGAAACCTATCAAACCAATAAAAAGCACTAAGCCTACGTTTTGAAACATAAAAATACCTACAAAAATACCTATACAAAATATTCCAGCCAATAGATAAGTATGTTTTAATAGGCGTTTCATTTTTACTTCCTGTATAATTTCTTTGTATAATTGTACCCAATCTATGTTAAATTTTGACATTTTTTGATATAATTGATAAATAATAAGTAAAGGTAAAATTTATTTTTGAGAAAATCAAAAAAAAAGTTGTTTTTATCATAAAAAACATATTACTTTGTATATTGATTAGAAAAATCAAGAAAACTTCATTATGGAAAATACTGATAAACTACAAGCTTATATTCAAAAAATTCTCAATTTGCAAAATGAGCAAAGAGAAAAACCTGTCGATGGCGAAGAGTTAAAACGGATTGCTTTGGAGTTAGGATTATCAGATTCTGAAATTAGTTTTATCAATTCAAAACAAAAAGATTATTTTACAAGAGGGGAGGGGTATAGCCGATATGAAGATTGGGATAGTGCCATTGAGGAATTTCAGCAATCTGTTATTCTCAATCCTTCACATGTGGAAGCGTTGTATGGTTTGGGTAATGCCTATAAACATAGGTATATGCTCAAAAAAAATAAAGATGATTTACAACACGCTAAAAATTCAGTCAAACAAGCATTACAAATTAATGCTTCACATGAGCCGTCTTTCAAGTTATCTGCAGAATTGAACAAAGGTAATTTTTCAAAAACAAATCCATTTAGTCAGCCTAATGATAATCAAAGCAAGCTCAACAAGATGATGCAAGAGGTGTTAGATGATATGAAAGGAACATCAAAATCAATTTTTAATAATTCTACCACTGATATTTTTAAAACTAATCATGATAAAAGATTGCGTAAATCTTCACGTGATAAAAAAATATTTGGTGTCTGTGGAGGTATTGCCGAATATTTGGGCATAGATGCAACTTGGGTTCGTTTGGCTTTTATTATTTTTTTGTTTACAGGTGGTTTTTCATTTCCTTTGTATTTGGCTTTGGCTTTCATTATGCCTAAAAATAATTAAATCGATTATTATTTATTTTGAAAAATACACAAGAACCTCCTTTTATCATCTCAAAAGATTTTTTAGATAACTTATCAACGATTTACAATCGTCCTGATTTTATAGAAAAAGACCCTATTTCTATTCCACATCAATATTCTATTCTACAAGATATTGAAATTACCGCTTTTTGGACTGCTATTTTATCGTGGGGACAGCGTACAACCATTATCAAAAAGGCAAAAGAATTATTTGCTTTGATGGACAATGCTCCTTATGATTTCATTAAAAATTATACTGAAAAAGATAGAAAAATATTTGATTCTTTCAAACATAGAACTTTTAATGCGGTTGATACCAATTATTTTTTATTGTTTTTACAGAATCATTATCAAAAAAATAATAGTTTAGAAAGTGCTTTTTCAAAAAATATATTACCTGATGATATTCATATCGAAAATGGTTTGAAAGGTTTTTATCAATATTTTATCAATCATTTACATTTTCCTGCTCGTACAAGTAAACACATTGCAACACCCGAAAAAAATGCTGCTTGTAAAAGAATATGTATGTTTTTGAGATGGATGGTCAGAAAAGATAATACAGGAGTTGATTTTGGATTATGGCAAAATATAAAACCTTCACAACTTATTTGTCCTTTTGATGTGCATGTAGAGCGTGTAGCAAGAGAATGGAATTTGATAGAAAGAAAACAATCTGATTGGAAAACTGCCTTAGAACTTACTGAAAGATTACGTTTTTTTTGCCCCGAAGACCCCGTAAAATATGACTTTGCTTTGTTTGGTTGGGGAGTTGAAAATAAATAATGACGCATAAAAAACAGTCTTTCTTTTTAATAAGACAAGTACCATTCATTTCAAACAATTCTTTCTTTAATTTTATCCATATAACCACGACTTACTCTCAAAACATCTCCATTGGTCATAATAACATCATAACTGCTGATTTGCTTTTGAATTTCTTTTACAAATGCTAAATGAATGATAGTAGAGCGATGAATACGAATAAAATCTTGTGGATTAAGTTTTTTTTCGATTATACCAATGCCAAAATTAGTTAAAAACTTTCCTTTTTGTGTTACTAAACAAGCATAATCACCTTCTGCACTGATAAAAATAATATCTTTTGAATCAATGGTAAAAAGTTTTTGGTGTACTTGTACAAAAAATTTTTCAGTAAAAGTTGTAGGTGCAAAAAGACTTTCAGTAAAATTTTGTAAAATTTCAGGTTTAGGTATTTTTTCCATTGCTTTTGCAAAACGACTTTTTGTATAAGGTTTGAGCAAATAATCTAAAGCATGAACATCAAACGCTTTGAGTGCATACTGGTCATAAGCGGTTGCAAAAATGACTTGCGGAATTTCATCTAATTGCATCAAAACTTCAAACCCATTAAAAACAGGCATTTGCACATCTAAAAAAATTAAATCAGGAGATAAGGCTTTGATTAACTCTATTGCTTCTTGTCCATTGCTTGCCTCTGCGATAATAATACAATCTTTGTATTCTTGTAAATATTCTCTGATGAGTTTTCTGCTGGCATATTCATCATCAATAATAATTATTTTTTTCATTTTATTGTTGCTTAATTTTAAAATAGACTTCTAAACCTTCAGGTTCGATAGGATTAAAATATAAAGTTTCTTGGTATAATTTTTCAAGTCTTAGTCTTGTATTTTTAAGTCCTATTCCTTGATTATTGTATAAATTATCAAGATTATCTAATTTTTTTCCATTGTCTTTGACACTGAAATATATACTATTATCTTTTTTGAATACATTGATTTCAATTATTCCATTGTTTATTTTTGGACTAATAGCGTGTTTGATGGCATTTTCGACCAAAGGTTGCAAAATTAAAGAGGGAATTAAACAATCTTTTATCTCTTTTTGTACATCAATTTTAATCGTTAATTTATCTTTAAACCTTGCTTGTTCTAAAAATAAATATTTATCCAAAAAATCAATTTCTTCTTCAATTGTAATGAAATCTTGTTCTGAAATTTGTAATTGATAACGAAATAAATCAGATAATTTAGCAATTAGTTCTCTGGTTTGTTCTTGTTCGGGAGGCAATGAAGCATTAATGGTATTAAAAATATTATACAAAAAATGAGGATTTATCTGTGCTTTGAGTGCTGTTAATTCACTTTTTAACTTTGCTTGTCGAAGTTCATTTTGCTCTATAAGTTGTGATTGATAACGTGTATAATATTCGTAAATATGAAATATTCCAAATTGAGAAAGATACATCAAAAAAGGAATGTATAAATCCCAAACTTGTGCCAAACCTCGCATATACCACACGCCAAATATATCACAAACAAAATGATAAACTTGTAACCAAGTCCAAACATACAAAGGGCATAAAACGAGATGAAAAAAAAGTCTTTTCTTGAGTTCAATATGTTTAAAAACAATTATCATCAACCACCAAAAAGGCACAATGACAATCGCTTTTGCTGCATAATCTATCAAAAGACGAGGCACAAAATTCTCTCTCCCGCCCAAATTGATATAGAGTGATAAGCCATAAACAAACATCAAAAATAGGTTGTAGGCTACGAAGAGCAATACCTGAAATATTGTAACTTTTTTTAACATTGATAAAAAATATTAAAATTTGAAGAAAAAAAGAAAAAAATCCGTTTAAATCCGTAAAATCCGCGTTATCCGCGTGCAAAAACTTCATTCATTTTAAAAACACTCATTGTTAATGTTGCAAAGGTAAATCTTTTTTTAATAATTTCTTTGTCATTCAACGACTCTATTTGCAATTCAACGGAAATGATTATTTTATGTAAATTATCCAATTTATTTTTGCATCATTGAAATTAAAATATATTCCATAAAAAACATATAACTATGAAAAAATTACTTTGTAATTTTATTTTTTGTTTTCTTTTTTTCTTTTTTTGTGCCAATATCAATGCCCAAAATTTTTCTATCAAGGCAATTATCACAGATAACAATGATGAAAAAATACCTTTTGCTACCACAAGCCTTTGGCGTGTGACGGATAGCACTTTGATTAAATATAATATTTCTAAAGAAGATGGAAGCATTTTTTTTGATAATTTGCCTAATAATACTTATCAAATTAAAATACAAATGCAAGGTTTTGATGAATTTGAAACTGAAAATATTTTGGTCGATAAAGATATTGATTTAGGAAAAATAACCCTAAAATCTGCTGAAACCAACTTAGAAACCGTAGAAATCAATGCCAAAAAACCTTTAATAGAAATATTGGCTGATAAAATGGTATTCAATACTGAAAATCTAATTGCTGCTACAGGAAGTACTGTATTTGAATTATTACAAAAATCACCGGGTGTGGTTATCGATAACAATGATAATATTTCATTACAAGGAAAACAAATCTCTCAAATTTATATTGATGGGCGTCCTTCACCATTGACAGGAAAAGATTTATCTGATTATCTCAAAACTTTACAAGGTACTGATATTGAAGCCATCGAATTGATTACCCAACCTTCTTCCAAATATGACGCAGCAGGTAGTGGAGGAATTATTAACATTAGGTTTAAAAAAGATAAAAATATGGGTACAAATGCCTCTTTTGCAATAGGTATGAATTACGGATTTTATGCACGTTACAATGCGTCTTTTACATTGAATCATCGAACCAAAAAAGCAAGTTATTTTATCAATTATACGCCAAGAGTAGCACAAGATTATGGATTTATCAATCTAAATCGTTTTCAGAATAACACACAATTCAATCAACAAAGTAATACAATCAATAACAACAACAGCCATAATTTGAGAATGGGTGCAGACTTTTTTTTGCACAAAAACCATACATTAAGCGTAGGAATCAATGGAAATAACAATAATACTACAGGAAATACTACAAGTGAAACGCCTATTACTAATCTTGATAATGGACAACTTATTTCTATATTAGCAGCCAATAATAAAAATGAGGCACAACGTTTCAATGGAAATTTTAATACCAATTATCGTTTTGCAGACACATCAGGAAGAAGCCTAAATATAGACATTAATATAGGAAATTTCAACAACAATAGAAATATGTATCAACCCAATACTTATTTTTTAGCCAATAATCAGGTCTTAAATCAAGTCAATTATTATATGAAAACACCTACAAATATTTTTTTGTGGAATATAAAAACAGACTATGAACAAAAATTGAAAAAAGGAACGATTGGAATAGGACTAAAAACATCTTTTGTGAATACGACCAACGATTTTAGTTTTTTTAATGTCATCAATGATAATAATATATTAGATGAAAATAGAAGCAATCTTTTTACTTACACTGAAAATATCAATGCTGCTTATATCAATTATCAAGTACAATATAAAAAAATAGATATTCAAGCAGGATTAAGGGCAGAACAAACGAACTCAAGTGCAGTTTTGCTTGCCAATCAAAATATCAATAACAAAGAAGTAAAAAGGAGTTATCTTGATTTTTTCCCAAGTATTGGTTTGAGTTATGCAGTGAATAAAAAAAATTCTTTTGCTTTAAAATATAGCCAAAGAATAGAAAGACCTAATTATCAAGACTTAAATCCATTTGAATCAAAATTGGACGAATTGACCTATCAAAAAGGAAATCCTTTTTTAAATCCACAATATACAAAGTCTTTGGAGGCATCACACACATACGATTATTCGTTGAATACGACTTTAAGTTTTAGCCAAATAAATGGTTTTTTTGCACAAGTAACTGACACCACAGAAAGCAACAGGAATTTTATGACTTCAAAAAATTTTGGTGCATTACAAGTCTGGAATATGGGCGTGAGTTATCCCGCAGAAATTAACAAATGGTGGAATATGTTTATTAGCATCAATGCTTCTCATTCCAACTATTTTGCAGATTTTGGGAATAATAGAATTATCAACAGACAAATTAACTCGTTTAGTGTATATGGACAGCAAACTTTCTCATTAGGCAAAAACTTTACTTTGGAATTATCAGGATTTTTTAGTTCACCAAGTATTTGGGCTGGCGTTTATCAAACAAAATCATTAGGAAATTTGGATATTGCTTTGCAAAAAAAGTTTTGGAAAAATAATGCTAATTTAAAAATAACATTGGCAGACGCATTTTATACATTGCCTTGGCGAGCAGTGAACGAATTTGCAGGGTTGTACATCAATGGAAGGGGAGGTTCGGACAGCAGACAAATACGCATTAACTTTACTTATAAATTGGGTAATAAACAATTAAAAGGTATCAAACAAAGAAAAACAGGTGCAGAGGAGGAAACAGAACGAATTGGAAATTAGGAAACGTTATTGATACAAAATTTATTTTTTGATACACTTAATCTAAAAATGACCTATTTTTTTTAATAGGTCATAAAAAAATTAAAAGAATTGCGAAATAATAAACACAAAAAACTATAAATCTTGTAATTTTGTCAAAATACTTTCTTTTAGAAAATAAGAGGTTGTTTAATTTTTATATTTGCACTAAAAAAATCTAAAATAAAATAATTAAATCTAAAATAAAATAATTACTTTTGTACCAAAATAAAAGAATGAATATGAAACAATCACAAAAATTTTCAGAAGTAATAGATAAAAAAGCATTCGATATCAAACATAGACAAACTATTAATCATAATATCGGAAAATATAATATCGCTGTTCAACGCGGATTATTGAGCTTTGATGACCATGAATTAGCAAGAGAAAGAGCGGCTTATATCAAAACAGAAACCATCGAAAAATTAGATAAACATTTATTAACTTTTGAGGAAAATTTCACCAAAAGAGGTGGAAAAGTAATTTGGGCATCTACAATCGAAGAAGCACTACAAGAAATTGATATTATACTCCAAAAATATAACGCAAAATCTGTCGTAAAATCTAAATCTATGACCACAGAGGAAATAGGTTTGAATGAATTTTTAGAACATAAAAATATCGCACCTATCGAAACAGATTTAGGTGAATATATAGTACAGTTGGCACATCAAAAACCTTATCATATCGTTACTCCTGCAATGCACCTAAGAAAAGAAGATGTAGCAAAGATTTTTCACGATACATTGGGTACACCTATCACAGATGATGCGCAAGTTTTGACAATGGTTTGTAGAAGTAATCTTAGACAAAAATACATAGAAGCAGAAGTAGGAATAACAGGTGCTAATTTTTTAATTGCTGATATTGGTGGTATTGCTATTACTGAAAATGAAGGCAATGCACGCCTCACCACCACATTTCCAAAGGTACATATTGCGATTGCAGGCATCGAAAAAATTATTCCAAGCCTACAAGATTTAGATTTATTTTGGTCAATGCTCGCCACAAGTGGTACAGGACAAAGATTAACAGTCTATAATTCAATTTTATCAGGACCAAAACAAAATGATGAAACAGATGGACCTGAGGAAATGTATGTCGTTTTATTGGACAATGGTAGAACAGATTTATTGACAGATGAGAAGAAAAGGCAGGCTTTGAATTGTATTCGTTGTGGTGCTTGTTTGAATGTTTGTCCTGTTTATAAAAATATTGGTGGACATAGTTATAACACTACTTACAGCGGTCCGATTGGTGCAGTTATTTCACCACATCTCGAAGGAATGGCTGAATTTAAGCATTTAAGTTACGCAAGTTCGTTATGTGGAGCGTGTGGAACAGTTTGCCCTGTTAAAATAGATTTACCACAACTTTTGGTTTTGAATCGTCAGGAAAGTGTTGAAACAGGATTACAACCTGTTTCTGAAAAATGGGCAATGAATATTTGGCAGACCATTATGCAAAAGAGAAAAAGGGTAGATAGCGTTTCGGCAAGGTTTAAAAATATTGGTTTCAAGCAATTTTTTAAATCTTCTTGGGGAAAAAGAAGGGCAATGCCTACGATTGCTAAGCAATCTTTTCAAGCGTGGTGGAAAGCAAATAAATCATAAATTACTTTTGTTTTAATTATTAGACCTATTACGAAAGTACTATAAGTAAAAAATCATTGTCAAAAAAAATAAAAAAAACATTCTGATACGAAAAAATTGTCATTCTTCAAATCAATTAATCCCTAACTTTTCCAAATGTTAGGTAATTTGTTTTTATGTTATAGTATTGATTATCAATGAGTTGTATGATAAAGATTAGATTTGTTTTGGTCAT